>JBEBCV010000313.1:0-9967 GCA_041157505.1 Chloroflexota bacterium
GGCGTGCGCGTCAAGTTCGATGACCGCGACAATGTTTCCAGCGGCTTCAAGTTCAACGACTGGGAAATGCGCGGCGTACCTGTCCGCGTGGAGATCGGTCCCAAGGATGTAGAAAAAGGCACTGTCGCTCTCGCTCGCCGCGACAAGCCCGGCAAGGAAGGCAAAACTTTTGTCTCGCAAGAAGGCATAGCCGACACTGTCAAGAACTTGCTGACCGATGTACAGGCATCGCTGCTCAAGCGCGCCACCGATTACCGCGACGCGAACATCCACAACGTGGACAACTACGAAGATCTGAAGATAACCGTGCAAGATGCTTGGGCATTCTCTTATTGGTGTGAATCAACTGAATGCGAGAAGAAGGTCAAGGAAGATACCAAAGCCACCACCCGCAATATCCCCTTCAACCAACCTGATGGTGAGGGTAAGTGCGTAGTCTGCGGTAAGCCGTCCAAGCGCAAGGTGTATTTCGCGAAAGCATATTAATTACGATGTAGGGGCGGGGTAACCCCGCCCCTACCTTTAAAAAATGCCCGCCATCGATCTGACCCGCCTCCGCAAGCAAGCCAACCGTTTGGCAGATTTCTTCTTTCTGCCAGATGACTTCATGAAACATTTGCGTGAGATATTGGAGTTCTATGTTAACTACACACTCCGAACGGTCGAGAATGTGGCACCCGGCTCAAACCTCAAAACCTATCGTACACCCCCCGCTGTCTTAACTCAAATCCAAAACGAACTGCGCCTGAAAGCGGAAGAGAATCCTCACTTCGCGCTTGAACTCGCCGATATACTCTGGGACGAAGGCGCGCTTGAAACCCGTCTACTGGCGGCTTACTTGCTTGGGCGCATCCCGCCGCAGGAAGAACGTCTGCTCCCACGCATCACTGCATGGACCCAACAGATCCGCGACCCGGAAGTACGCGTGGCACTGCTCACTACAAGTCTCACCCGCATGCGTAAGGAAACACCGAATCAATTCCTTGCTCTGGTGCGTGAATATCTGCACCCCGAACGTTCTCGATCCTGGTCGAATGGCATTCAAGCGCTCATCCCCATGATCACAGACAGCGACTTTGAAAACCTGCCAGCCATCTTCGACATCGTTGAACCGATCATCGAAGAAGCACCATCCACGCTGCAATACGATCTCACTGATCTCATCGTGACACTCTACCGTGCATCCGCCAGCGAAACCATCTTCATGCTCAAACACATTCTCAGCACTACCGAGAATCCAATGACCGCTGTCACCATGCGCCGTATTTCACCAGATTTTCCGCCACCCCTGCAAAAAGAATTACGCGACCTGCTCCGCCCACAATCGCTCATCATCACCAGACCCGCTGAACCGGATGACTTCATTGATGAGAGCGCACCGCCCGAGGAAAAGGACAAACCTGTCCGCAAGCCTAGAAAAAAGAAGTTGGATAATTCAAGAATTATCTATTTACACGGCTCAGACAGCAACAGCCAGAGTGGCAAAGCCCGTCAGTTCGCTGAAAGATTCCCCGGCATGGTCACACCCGATTTCACCGGCGAGTTCGACGAGCGCATGTCTCAGCTCCAAAATATTATTGGACGTAAAAAAGGCTGGACCATCATTGGCTCATCTCTGGGTGGATTAATGGGAACGGTCTTCACCTGCCAAAAGCCGACGCACGTCCACAAGTTGATTCTGCTCGCCCCCGCTTTGATGAAAGACCCCTTTGGCTCTTACTTGGACCTCGAACCTGTATCTGTCCCTACAGTCGTTATCCACGGGACAGCGGATGATGTCGTTCCACTCGAGGAAGCACGTCAATATGCCGAAAAACTCTTCACGAACTTGAAATACATCGTCGTGGATGATGGTCACCGCCTGCAAGAGGCATTCAAAAAATTAGACTGGGAAGAAATAATGAGTTAAAGGTAAAGCCGCTAATGAATACTAGCGGCTTTACCTTTAACTAGATAAACTTTTAGTTGTTACGATTCCTGTAGTGCACCTACTATGGAAACCTTGTATTTATCCGTTCGGTCAATTTTGACAATTACTTTTTTACCAACTGTATACTTATGCAACCCCGTATTCATAAATAGCCCCACTGTTTCCGTTTCATAAGGCATTCCATCTTTGGGGGTAACCCGCAATTTTAATTGGAATATCTTGCTGCTATCCATCTCGATTTTATAGGACAATCTCATATCTTCAACATGAAGGATCTCAGCAATTGCATCTTCACCAGTTTTAAGGACTGTCTGCAATTCATCTTCTCGTTTTTCAAAAGCCCGGCGCTTCGACATAAACGCATGATCTGAATCAAAATGGTCGATCACCATGCGTTTCAGATTGTTAGGGTCATACGCCACCCAAATCTTCTTGCCTACCTCCTCACGACGAGGTCCCATAATAAACCACTCGCCCTCCTTAATGGAAAGTGTATCCTTAAACTTGGCTTTAAATGGGGCTTGCCCAGCGGGGTATATCTCAACCTCAAAAGTAACATGCGCAGTAGTTGATCGGCTATGCTTTCCACCACCCGATGCATAATTATTCCATGCCGAAAGGATCACACCTGGAGCACTAACACCATGCAGAGTCAAATTGCGTCTATCCGCATGTGCTTTCAAATTGTTCTTAATTGTAAAGTAGATCACAACAAACACGAGCGGAAGTGCCAGTATGCCAATACAAAAACTAAAAAAGCCGAGAAAACCCAACCATTCCATATTCACCTCTATAATTATTAGTCGCGATAATATCTGAATAATGTATCTGAAAATATGGCACAATTGTCCTATTCTTCTACACTCTGGAGCCTGACATGAAACAACATATCTACTGGCACACCACTGTCCAAATGCCGGATGATCGTAACCTCACACCCATCCCGCCCAAAGTGGATGTGGCGATCATTGGTGGCGGGTACACTGGCTTGAGCGCGGCACGAACTATGGCAAAGCAAGGCGTAAGTGTGGTTGTGCTTGAAGCGGAAACGATCGGCTGGGGTGCGAGCTCCCGCAACGGCGGCATGACATTAACCGGGCTGAAAGTTGCCATGCAGACCGCCATTCAACGTTACGGGAAGGAGCTAGCCAAGGAATTATTTCAGTGTTCACTGGATTCAGTGAATGTCGTTGAACAGATCATCAAAGAAGAAAACATTGATTGCGGATTTTCGAGAACGGGTCACCTGTTGACGGCGAACAAGCCAAAACATTACGAGTCTCTACAAGGCGAAGTGGACTTCATGGCGAAAGAGTTCAATCACAACGTGCGTCTCGTTTCGCCTAAAGATTTGCGCAGTGAAATTGGCACGGATATCTATCATGGTGCGCTGGTGGACGAAGTCAGTGGTGGGTTGAACCCGGCTCAATATGTGGCGGGGTTGGCGAATGCGGCATCTCGGGCGGGAGCAACGCTCTGCGCGCGAGCGCGCGTCGCCAAGATCGAGCGGAGTCAGAACCGGTTTCATATCCAAACAGAAAGAGGGAATTTGGAAGCGGAATCCGTTCTGGTGGCAACATCCGGTTATACGGGAAATGCTACAAAAAAACTACAAAAGAAAATTATTCCGATTGGGTCTTTTATTATTGCGACGGAAAAACTTTCGGATGAACTGGCATACGAACTCAGCCCGAAAAACCGCATGATCTTTGATTACAAACATTTTCTGAATTATTTCAGGTTATGGGATAACCGGATGATCTTTGGCGGGCGGGCGGCGTTCTTCCCTGAAAACGAAAACACCATTGCGCAAAGCGGAGAGATCTTAAGGCGCGAAATGATCCAGGTATACCCGCAGTTAAGAGATACGAAGGTGGAATATGTGTGGGGCGGCACACTTGATTTTGCATTTGACCAAATGACTCATGTGGGTGAAGAGGAAAGAATATTTTATTCATTGGGCTATGCCGGGCATGGCGTTGCGATGGCTACCTATTTAGGCGCCACAGTCGCCGAAGCGATGTTGAAGGGAAATATCAAAGACCACCCATTTGCCCGCTTCAGTTTCCCATCTGCGCCTTTGGGGTTGTATAGCGGTAACCCGTGGTTCCTGCCGTTCGCGGGTATGTATTACAAGATTTTGGATTGGGTGGAGTGAGAAAAAAGGATTAAAATAGCGGAATATTTTTTCAATTCAGGAGGCTGGCATGGCGAAGAAAAAGGAAATGGAAGGCGAAGTCTATTATCCATCTGAGCAGGTTGTGGCGCAGGCAAGGCTGAAAGATTGGGATGCGCTGGCGGAAAAAGCTGAGAAAGACCTACAGGGTTTCTGGGCTGATGAAGCCTCTGAATTGGAATGGTACAAAAAGTGGGATAAAGTGCTCGATGACTCAAATGCACCTTTCTATAAGTGGTTTGTTGGTGCCCGCACAAACATCGTCCACAACGCAGTGGACCGACATCTGAAAACTCATCGCAAGAATCAACTTGCCCTTATTTGGGAATCTGAAGATGGAAAGTTGGAACGCACTTTCTCTTACTTTGCGATGAATCGGGAAGTCTCTCGCATGGCAAACATCATCAAAGCCATGGGTATCGTGAAGGGCGACCGTGTGACCATTTACATGGGTCGCGTGCCAGAGATCGTCTTTGCCATGTTGGCTTGCGCCAAGATCGGCGCGATCCACTCAGTTGTATTTGGCGGCTTCTCTGTTGACTCTTTGCAGGGGCGCATTGAGGACAGCAAATCGAAACTGGTCATTACCTGCGATGGTTCATACCAGAATGGTAAAGTGGTGGAACTTAAATCCATCGTGGATGAATCTCTCAAGAAATGCCCTACAGTAGAAAATGTTATCGTAGTCAAGCGTGTTGGTAACGGCGTGACGATGGAAGCCGGGCGCGATCACTGGTATCACGATCTGTGCCAGCTACCCATCGCGAACGGCAAATGTGCCACCGAAGAAATGGATGCAGAAGACCCGCTCTTCATTCTTTACACCTCCGGCTCTACTGGCAAGCCGAAAGCCATCCTCCACACCCATGGCGGTTACATGGTTGGAACCTACTCAACCTTGAAATACGCCTTTGATGTCAATGACATGGACCGCTGGTGGTGTACCGCTGATCCCGGTTGGATCACGGGTCACTCTTACCTCGTGTATGGTCCCATGATCGCTGGTGTGACCTCCTTCCTCTTTGAAGGTGGACCTGCCTTCCCATACCCGAATCGCTGGTGGCAATGCATTGAACGATACGGCATTACCATCTTTTACACCGCGCCAACTGCCATCCGTGGTTTGATGCGTTTCGGTGAGTCATGGCCCAATAAGCACGATCTCTCATCCTTACGCCTGCTTGGCTCCGTTGGTGAACCCATCAATCCTGAGGCATGGAAGTGGTACCACCGCGTGATCGGGAAGGAGAAATGTCCCATTATCGATACTTGGTGGCAGACAGAAACTGGCGCGTTCCAAATTACACCCACACCAGTTGTGCCTCTCAAACCGGGCTCCGGAACCCGTCCGTTCTTCGGTCAAAAAGCCGAGATCGTGGATGAGCAAGGAAATCCTGTACCGGATGATACGGAAGGGTACCTCACCCTGCTCCGCCCGTGGCCTTCCATGCTGCGGACGATCTATGGCGATGATGAACGCTATGCAAATCAATACTGGAGCAAGTACCCCGGTCGCTATACCACTGGTGATTCTGCCAAGCGTGACAAGGATGGCTATTATTGGATCATCGGGCGTGTAGACGATGTCATCAAGGTTTCTGGTCACCGACTTGGTACAGCAGAAGTTGAATCTGCGTTGGTCAGTCACCCCGCAGTGGCAGAAGCGGCTGCCATCGGTTTGCCACATGATGTCAAAGGTCAGGCGATCCATACGTTCGTTTTGCTGCGTGCGGGTTTTGCCCCCTCCCCTGAATTGGCTGAGGAATTACGTCAACATGTTGCAACCCATATGGGTCCGATCGCACGCCCCGAGGATGTCAAATTCCTCGATAAATTACCCAAGACCCGATCTGGCAAGATCATGCGTCGTGTATTGAAGGCACGTGCGCAAGGTCTGCCTGAAGGTGATATCAGCACCTTGGAAGAGTAACCAGCATTGAGCTGAGTCTGAAGCGGATTTTTGTCCAACAGACCTTCGAGCTTCGAAGGTCTGTTTTTTACAACAAAACTGCAAAGAAAATTCCAAAAATTACGTATATAATGTTGCGCTTGCAAGACGAATAAATAAAACAAAAGGAGAGAAAGATGAAGAAGTTTTTTGCCAGCGATATCTTTTTGGGGACAATGATCGCCATCCTCAGTGTTTTCACGGCTTATTCGAGCTACCTCGGTGCCATGTCTGACTCGGAGCAGAACAAGTTCGAAATTCTTGGTATGCAGCAGTTGAACGACGGCAATGCCGAATACTTGCGAGCCAATCAGGATATCACCCAGGACTATAACTACTTTGATAACTGGTACTTGAATGTTGACGAACGCCCTGACATCGCCGAGTATTATCAGTTCAATTTTTCAGAAGCCTTGACCACTGCTTTTGAATCTGAACCGGATGTGGTGTGGACCGATGAATATTACGACACCATGTACGCCGATGCCATCGCGCTTTGGGATGAGTCCGATACGAATTTCGACACCGCTTCCCAGTGGGATGAACGCGGCGACCAACTTCAGCTTGTGATGCTCATCATGGCGCTCGGTCTTGCCTTTGTGGCTTGGGCATCCCTGCTCGGAGCAGAAAGCAATATGCGTGTCTTGTTCTCGATCTTCGGCACCATTGCCCTGCTCTCAGGTCTTCTCGTTTTCTTCACAATGGTACCTACCGTTGGATAAGAATAACTTTAATAAAAAAGCGCATCCGAAATCGGATGCGCTTTTTTATTATCGTAGGTCAAAAACCACTTCGGTCAATTTCTCTTTTTCCACAAAAACGATCCGTTCCTTTAGCCCATCCAAACCTGTAAAAGCGATCTTATAGCGACCCGGGGGAAGTCCACTTAGCCCGGCATCTTCAGTATGATGTTCATATCCCTTGGTATATGATGTGATGTAATATGTGAATAAGATATCATCACTTCCTTCAGCAAACCGCGTCACTACAAGTGGACGTTCGTAATTACGTATTTCATTCGTAAGTAACGTGATGGATATCGCGCCCGTCCCTCGCGGTGGGATTGTCCACAACTCAGGGTTTTCCGTGGAGAAATAATCTGTAAAGTCGCTTCCCTTGCGGACCTCGAAGTGGAGATGGCTGCCAGTTGCTCCACCTGTCGCCCCCACCTTCCCGATCTCATCTCCAGCCTTTACATTAATCCCAACCTGAACTAACACCTCAGATAGATGCGCATATAACGTGAACATCTCCCCATCATGTTGAATGATGATAACGTTCCCATAGAAATTTGCCCATGGGCTGAACTTGATGGTCTTATCATCACCAGCAAACACAACTGTGCCATCTCCTGCCGCGAACACAGAAGTACCGAACGGGGTTTGATACTCCACTCCGTGATGCGGGTCTCGTTTTCCATTAGACGTGGAGGCGTAGGCATAGGTCAGGTCAATCATGTCATTATCAGGTGGTTGGATCGGGCGTTGAAACAGGAAATGCCCCAACCCAATGCAATAATCCATTATGAGAGGGTCACATGGAGTGGGAGTAGCAGTTAATGTTTGGGGGATAAAAGTTTCAGTCTCTGTTGGAAGCGGAAAATCCGGCTCGGTTGGTGAAACCATGATTTCAGTATTCGTAGAAAGTGGAACTGGGGCGGTTCCAAATGCAGGCAAATTACAAGAAGCGACCAACAGGGCAAATATCAGATAAAATACTTGTTTCATGGTGGAGTTCATTTTACATCAGGAATAAAAGCATATTAATTTCATACCAGCCAGGGGCGAATTTATTGCAGAAAATATAATGGTTTTACGTCGTCGCCTCAAGCAGGAGAGCATTATGAAACCCAAGACAATAAAATTCGCATTGATCGGCTTGCTGATCCTTTCAACGATTTTTACAAGCCACACTCAAGCGGTCCATGCCCAAACCGACCGGATCGTATTTGCTGTCATCGGTGATTATGGAATCGCTGGGCAACCGCTCCTGGATGTATCCAACCTCATCAAGAGTTGGAATCCTGATTTTATTGTGACTGTGGGAGATAATAACTATCCAGATGGTGCCGCCTGGAGTATTGACGATAATATTGGGCAGTATTTTCACGAATATATTTTCAAATACAAGGGGAAGTATGGAAGCGGCTCACCTATCCGGCGTTTTTATCCCTCATTAGGAAACCACGATTGGACAACAGGCGCAAAAGCCTATTTCGATTTCTTCGGATACTACAATCCGGTTACGTATTATGACTTTACTCAAGGACCTGTTCGCTTCTTTGTTTTGGATAGTGACCGCAACGAGCCAGATGGCATAACATCAGACTCTGCGCAGGCACGCTGGCTTCGCAAGACCATGCCCATCTCCACAGCGCCATTTAATGTGGTTGTCTTCCATCATGCTGCTTATTCATCCGGACGGCATGGTTCTACAGAATACATGCGCTGGCCGTTCAAAGATTGGGGAGCAGACGTCGTGATGAGTGGACACGACCATGTCTACGAACGGTTGCTGGTTAATGGAATTCCTTATTTCGTAAATGGTATCGGCGGCGCAGAGATCTATAACTTCAATTACATCTTGCCGGAAAGCCAGGTGCGATACAACCAGGATTTCGGAGCCATGCGGGTGGAAGCCACCAGTGCTTACATGAAATTTCAAATGTACTCGCGCGCAGGCGTCCTTGTGGATGAATACATCATTGGAGGGAGCACACCTACAGTATCTTCAATCACCCGCCTCAATACCAACCCAACCAATGCAAGCACAGTTAATTACCAGGTCGCCTTTTCAGAAACAGTTACCGGCGTGGACGCTTCTGACTTCGTCCTCTCTACAAACCTTGCAGGCGCAAGTATCGCAAATATCAGTGGAAGTGGCAACGCTTATACGGTCTCCGTCAACACAGGCAGCGGGGATGGAAGTCTGCGCCTCGACCTAGCCGATAACGACTCCATCTTAAGTAGTCTTGGCATCTCCTTGGGCGGATCTGGCGCTTCGAACGGAAATTTCGCGGGCGAGTCCTACAGTATCGACAGAACTTCTCCATCTGTGATTTCTATTTCGCCTGTAAACCCCAATCCCACCAATGCGGCAGTTGTAGATTTCACCGTGACATTCTCTGAGTCTGTATCCGGTGTGGATATTGCTGACTTTTCCCTTATCACGTCTACTGGTGCAACTATTTCGAACATAACTGGCTCAGGTACTAGTTATTTGATCTCTGTCAACACAGGAAATGGCAACGACAATATACGGCTCGACTTTATAGATAACGACACCGTTATGGATATGGCAAGCAACCTGACTACCTCCGGCTTCATCAATGGAGGGATATATTCCATTGACAGAACATCCCCCGTGGTGACATCCATTACTCCCATTAGCCAGACAAACGCTTCCAGCGTAGAATACGCTGTCAATTTTTCAGAACCAGTGATCGGCGTGGATGGAGGCGACTTTTCCTTGTTTACCATCAACAATGCAATGATCACAAACATTTCAGGGTCTGGCAATCAATACCTGGTCTCCATCGCCTTGCAACCTGGCAGTGACAGCATCCGGCTGGACATGAACGACAACGACAGCATTACGGATAGTCAGGGCAACTCATTAGGTGGTGTGGGAGCAGGCAATGGAAACTTCATTGGCAATGTATTCAACATCGCCATAGATACACCTATCGCAACCTCAATCATTCGAAGTAATGCCAACCCAACAAATGCTGCGAGTTTGGATTTTATTGTCACCTTTTCTGAGCCGGTATACGGTTTGGACACGAGCGACTTTACACTCTCAACCGGCGCAGTCATCACAAATATAAGTAACTCGAATCCGTTCTATATCATTACAGTTATTACAGGGGTGATGGAGGGAGAATTAAAACTTCAACTGATGGATGATGACAGTG
>JBEBCV010000314.1:0-4228 GCA_041157505.1 Chloroflexota bacterium
ACGCGCTTCCAACTTTGACTAGAATGAAGAAAGTAGTTCCAAAGTTCTGTCCGCTATCATTTGTCAGAATCCAAGTCCCCTTGGCATCACCTGCTGTTGTTGGTGCAGTCATCGCCACAGAAATATCCCCAGATTGACCGGGTTCTACCGTGATTCCTAATGGAGTGGTAACGCCACCCATTGCATTTCCGGAAACGAAGGTTACCTTATAGGTTGGAGTCCACGCGCAGGAGCCTGTGTTTTGTAATTTCCATGTTTTTATCATCGTCTGTCCAGGAGATACAACTGTATTGTCTGAAAAAGTAACATCAGTTACCAAAATCGAGTTATTACATCCCACCGCGCCAGAAGTAGAACCGCCAGATGATGAAGAACTGGTAGAGATGCCTTGTGCAGTAGGAAGTGTAGACAGGGCAAGAGGGGTAAAAGTTGCTGATGCGGTTGGTGTTGGGATCGTTGGGGTAACCGATGGAGAAGCTGCCTGCAAGGTCATTTGCTGGATGGCAAGTGTGGCGGCAGCATTGGTATAAACGGCATTGACTTCATCTTCCGCATTGTCCCCTCCTCCACTAAAGGCTGCCACAATGGCAATAATACCAGCGACGACAAGGACACCCACCAGGATCCATAGAATGGTGTTATTCGGAATTGTTTGCTTTGGTTTCATGGGTTTCAACATAAATTTCTCCTTTGTTTTCAAGCAAGGCTTAGAATTATATTTGGGAAAAGTTAAGAAAACATAGGTATTTCCCTACGAATTTCCTACTTTTTTCGTACGATGACGGCAGAATTTTATAGATTTGTGACGACACCAAGGAAGGATAAGTTCCATTCCTACGAAACATTTGATCGACCAAGGGGTGGTGTAAAATAAGAGACCATTAGTCAACAAAAAGGGTTTATGTTAATCTACGATCTCGACCTCATCTCTCTTGAATCTGCCTTAAAAGAATGGAATGAACCAACCTATCGTGCCAAACAAATTTGGCAGGGACTGTATCAACACCTCTATTCTACGCCTGAACAGTTCAGTAATTTACCCAATTCTCTGCGCAGTAAAATTGCCGAACGATTCACATTTAATCCATTTACAGTTAAGACCTATTTGGATTCTTCTGATAGATCCACACGCAAAACATTATTTCAGCTGCCCGATGGGAATTTGATCGAGTCTGTGCTGATGCGCTACGGCGACCCAGCGGATGAACATATCTCCCATGCATCAGAAAAAGGGACAAAACAACGACGCACCTTGTGCATCTCAACCCAAGCCGGTTGTGCAATGGGATGTGTGTTCTGTGCCACCGGACAACTGGGATTTAAGCGTAATCTTTCCAGCGGAGAGATCGTGGCGCAGGTGATGTACTATGCGCAAATGCTTAAACAGCAAAATGAAGTTGTAAGTAATGTCGTATTTATGGGTATGGGAGAGCCGTTTCATAATTACGAAAACGTTATGGCAGCCATAGACCGCCTGAATGACGCAGATGGGTACAAGTTCGGTGCTCGTCGCTTGACCATTTCGACCGTGGGGCTTGTACCGCAGATCCGGCGCTTTGCAGATGAACAGCGACAGGTCAACCTAGCCATTTCCCTGCACGCCGCAGATGATGATGAACGTCTTGCCATAATGCCTGTCAACAAACGGTATAAGATCGATGATGTCATCGAAGCCTGCAAATACTATATTGAAAAAACACATCGTCGTGTAACGTTCGAATGGGCGCTCATTAACGGCGTCAACGACACGCCGGAAGTTGCCAAAAAACTTGCCGCCAGACTTAAAGGGTTGCTTTGCCATGTGAATGCAATTCCTCTAAATCCGACTCAAGGCTATGAAGGAGAAGCCACCGACCGTGGACGTGCTCAAATATTCAAAGAAACCTTGGAACAAGCTGGGATTCCATGCACGATCCGCATGCGGCGTGGCATTGATATCAATGCAGGCTGTGGGCAGCTTGCAGGTGCGGCATCACAGTGATCACAATTACATCTTAAAACCATAATTAATAAATATGTCAATAAAATTGAGTGCTGAATAGTACTCTGGTTCGAAGCCATTTGTTAAGATATGGTGTATAATGAATTTATCTTAAAAAACTTAAAAACGTTCTTCAGCCACTATTTATAAAAAGGCATTATCTAAATTTTCTTATGAAGACCACAACTCTTTTGGTCATTGAAGCCAAACACGCAGAAGTCCCTTCTTTCGCAGCAGACTTGCAGAAGAAGGGATTTGATGTACATATCGCACAAAATGGCAGCAAAGCCGTTGCATTATTGAAAGAAGTCAGCCCAAGTCTCGTCGTTGTCAATGCAGCATCGATGCGAAGCACAGGGTTGCGCATCTGTCAGTCTTTGCGCGAAAAAGACTCAAAGCTCCCCATCATCCTAATTTTGGACGAAGAAAAAGAAGTAAGCAAAGACGCCGCAGATGCTGTGCTGGTCTTGCCATTCACCGTTCAGAAACTTTCCAACCGCATCAAACCATTACTGCCCGGAGATGGAAAGAATGTATTACATGTGGGTCCTATTCGTCTCGATCTTGAAAAGCGACGTGTGCGTTGCATGGGCAAAAGCACCAAGTTAACACCCCGTCTTGTCACATTGCTTCAATTGTTGATGGAAAAACATGGTGAAGTGGTGGAGCGCGAACCGCTCTTCAAAAAAGCATGGGAAACAAATTACACTGGCGACACCCGCACACTCGATGTCCATATTTCCTGGCTGCGACGTGCCATTGAGCTTGATCCCGAGAACCCAAAATTCCTCAAGACCGTACGCGGTGTAGGTTATCGTTTAGATATTTAGTTGGAATTGCTTTCCTTCAACCGTCACTAATCGGATGCAGACCTTGCCTCCGATTTTTATTTTTAACTCCATGGGAATCTCACCGCTTCGAACGTGACGTTGAGCCTGTGCCGCGCTTCTGAAGATTTTTCCATCCCAAGCCGGGTCTACTTCCCAAAAATCCACGTCGAGAGAAGTATGCAGTTGAATTCTCTCCCCCACAACCTTGACCTTGATCTTTTTAGATTTGGTAGCCAGTTCAGTCTTCACTTTGATTTCGCGTTCCATCGAAAAAACCGACTTGGTTTCCGCCAACCTTGCCCGTGCCGTGTGTACCGCCCGTGCGGACTCATCACAGGTGATGAACTTACGTCCATGTTTGGCAGCGACAAGAGCCGTTGTGCCTGAGCCACAGAAAAAGTCTGCAACAAAGTCATTCTTATTGGAAGATGCCAGAATAATGCGCTTCATTAAGGCTTCTGGTTTTTGGGTGGGATACCCCGTCCGCTCATTATGCAGACGTGCCACCACAGGGAAATACCACCAATCTTCAGGTACTTTACCGCGTTCCAGATCTGGAACCTTCCCAAAACCTGCCTTGTTCGACGCTTTGAAGGTTGCTACCGTATTGGGGTTATACGGCTCGCGGACGTCATCTACATTAAAAGTGTATTCTTTGCTCTTGGCATACATCAAGATGGTATCGTGCTTACGATTAAAGGCAGTGCGGATCGGGGATGGTCCGTGATATGCCCAGATGATCTCGTTAATGAAATTTTCCGCGCCGAAAATCTCATCGAGGATGAGGCGGGCGTGGGCGTCGGCGTGCCAGTCTAGGTGGAGATATAACGTCCCATTCGGGGCAAGCAATCGATACATGAGGCTTAGGCGCTCATACAGGAATTGCAGGTACGAGTCTATATCTGTCCAAGAGTCATAATAGCCCTCGGCAAGTTTCCACTTGGATGGTTTGCGCGAATCCTCTCCCCTACCTACACGGGCATGGAATTGGCGATTGGTGAAAAACGGCGGGTCAGCGTAGATGAGGTTGATTCGCCCTTCATATTCAGGTAGCAATGCCGCCATGACAGCCAAATTGTCCCCTTGAATCACACGCCCATCGGTGCGTGATTTTGGATAGCCACGTCCGTTTGGGTGGAGAATAGAGTCAAGGGTAAGAGAAGCAGGTTGCGGCGGGGAAAGATGCTTCCCGTTCCAGTGTAAGGTAGGCATGAGAGAAGGGAAACCTCAAAAGGTGGAATCAGTTTGGGAGAAGAAATCCCAAAAAGTTAGTAATGAATTTCAACCGTTGTGCCTAGCCCGCGTGTGGCAACGTTACCAACGATGGGTTCGGGTTTTGCCCAGCGGAAGATCCAATTGGCTTCATTGGTGCGCATGTTGATACAACCGTGGCTCATGGGTGAACCGAAGTTCTCGT
>JBEBCV010000315.1:0-3274 GCA_041157505.1 Chloroflexota bacterium
AGGAATGTTCCTTGCATCGATTTATTTTCACGCAATCGTTGAAGCATGGCTAATCCTTTTTCAAGACGAGCGTATTCTCAGGCAAAAACAACAACGTCACGACCTGATCCTTTGAATAGAATGAGGAGGGGTCGAGGCGGGAAATCCGATTCTGTTCCATCACTTTCAAACGGCTGCCTTCCAAGTCAACATAAACATGCGTATCGGAACCAATATAAACCGAGGTTAGCACCTTTGCCTTGAACAAACCATCACCTTTGGTTCCATGCTCAACAATACGGATCTTTTCAGGGCGAATGGAGATGGCCACTTCTTCCCCGTTTGTGAAATCGTGAGACATGGGCATACCCCTCAACTCTGTATTCAATGCAGGGACGAAAACAACCGCCTCATCCTTCGAGATGGATTTGATCTTTCCTTCCAGGAAATTTGACTCGCCGATAAAGTCTGCCACGAACTTGTTGACCGGGCGTTCGTAAATTTCCACCGGGGTAGCTAACTGCTGCACACGTCCTTTACTCATGACCGCAATCCGGTCAGACATGGTCAATGCTTCTTCCTGGTCGTGGGTGACGTAAATAAATGTAATGCCAAGTTGCTGTTGTAGAGCTTTGAGCTCCAATTGCATTTCTTTGCGAAGTTTCAAATCCAAAGCGCCGAGAGGTTCATCGAGCAGAAGCACATCTGGTGTTTTGACAAGGGCACGAGCAACCGCCACACGCTGTTGTTGACCACCAGAAAGTTGCTTCGGACGGCGGCGTTCCATACCGGTAAGTTGAACCATATCCAATGCACGCGCGACCCGTTTCTTGATCTCATCTTCCCTGGCACCTTCCATTTCGAGACCAAACGCAATATTCTGAAACACCGTCATATGCTGGAACAAGGCATAACTTTGAAAAACCGTGTTCACCTTCCGTTGGAATGGGGGCGTGTGTCCCATTGGCTTACCTTCGATAAATACTTCCCCTTCTGTTGGCCATTCAAACCCTGCGATCATTCGCAGAGACGTGGTTTTACCGCACCCCGAAGAGCCGAGCATCGAGAAGAACTCGCCGTTCTTGATCTGCATGGTCACATGATCAACGGCGTTCAATTCATTCCCCTCCGGCGTAATGAACCGTTTTACAACATCGCGTAGTTCAACAGCAAATTCACTGGACATCAATCTTCTCCGTCATGAAATATAGACTTCCGAACGGTTTAGGCGAAAATGCCCAAATCTTCGGAAGTATTTAGTTACATTGATTTGTTGATCTCTTTCAGTACATCGCCGAGGCGATCCAGAAGTGCGTCGATTTGCGGATACGTCACCACCAATGGCGGTTCAATGCGGATGGTTTGGGCGCTGGTCAGCGTACCAGCCACCAAAACATTACGTTTGAAAAGCCCAGACGCAACTTTATAACCCGTTTCAGGATTCTTAAAATGCATGCCGATGAGCAAACCTTTACCAGTTACTCGTTCGAATATGTTTGGGTATTGTACAACAAAATTTTCCAATTTTGGCATTAGATAGGCACCTTTTTCGGCTGCCTGTTCCCAGAGCCGTTCGCGTAATGTAACATGAATGGCAGAGATCGCTGCCGAACACGCCAACGCTCCACCTCCTGTTGTTGTTGTGTGCATGAACGGATTCGGATACATCATTGGGTGGAAGATCTCTTCTGTGGTCGTCACCGCGCTGATCGGCATCACGCCGCCACCCAGTGACTTTGCCACGGTCAAAATATCAGGGACTACGTTCCAGTGCTCAATGCCCCACAATTTCCCGGTCCTACCCAGACCCGTTTGCACTTCATCCGCAATGAGCAGAACGCCATATTTCTTCGTCGCAGCACGGATGCGCGGCCAGAAATCGTCCGGCGGGACGATCGCGCCAGACTCGCCCTGGATCGGTTCAAACATGACCGCCGCAACACCAACACCAACCTTCTCGCAAATTTCCAATTGTTTTTCAACAGCTTCTGCATCACCAAATGGGACGTGATAGACCTGTCCGCTATACATGGCACCCATCGGAGCACGGTAATCGGATTTACCCATCAACGAAAGGGAACCCATTGTTTTTCCGTGGAAAGCTTTAACACCCACAATGAATGCAGACTTGCCCGTGTATAACTTTGCGATCTTCATCGCCGCTTCATTGGCTTCTGTACCGCTCGCACCGAACCAACTGTACTTCAATTCACCTGGCGTGATGGATGCCAGCAGTTTTGCCAGCACACCGCGCAAAGGATCAAGCAACTCCTGCGAAGGCATGGGAGAACGGTCCAACTGTGCTTTAACCGTGCTGACCACATCGGGATGACTCCAACCCAGATCCATCATGCCGTAACCGCCAAGGAAGTCGAGGTACTCGCGTCCCATCACATCCTTGAACACCGCGCCAGAACCGCTCCATTCCACCGCAGCCCAATCGCCAGACTCCGTCACCGACTTTCGATATTCCAACCAATTACGGTTGTAATATTCTGCAAAATTATTCTTCGACTCATCGATGATCTGGTGCGCCTGTTCCTGGGTTGGGAACTCGTTCTTCTGGATCAGGTCGATCCATCGCGACGAATAATCCAATGCGTCTTCGTAATCGTATGCCATGATTGTTTGTTACCGTTTCCTTGATTTAGAGATTTAGAATTTTCGTGACCATTCCTTGGGCCAGCGTTCCACCACAACTTTTTTCTGCGTGAAGAACTCGACAGCATCGGTGCTTTGCCCGTGCATATCACCAAAGAATGAATCTTTCCAACCACTGAAGGGGAAGAACGCCATTGGCGCCGCGACCCCAATGTTGATACCGATATTGCCAGCATCTGCTTCGTAACGGAATCGACGTGCTGCATTTCCGCTCGTGGTGAACAAGCTGGCTTGATTGCCATATTGCCCGCTGTTCACTAACTTTATAGCATCATCAATATTATTGACATGCATGAGGCTGAGCACCGGTCCGAAGATCTCTGTGCGGGCAATTTCGCTTCCAGCCCGGACGTCTGACAGGATCGTCGGTCTGACGAAGGATCCACCCTCGTAGCCTTTCACCTTCGTCCCGCGTCCATCTACTGGTACACCTGCGCCTTCCTTTGCGCCGAGAGCGATCAGTTGCTCCACGCGCTGCATCGAAGCTGTGTTGATGACAGGTCCCATCTGCACGCCCGAGTCCATACCATAGCCGACAGTACGAGAAGCTGCGGCATCGCAGATCAACTCGGTGAATTCGTTCTTTGATTCACCTACAGTTACAGCGAGAGAAACTGCCAAACAGCGCTGACCC
>JBEBCV010000316.1:0-4831 GCA_041157505.1 Chloroflexota bacterium
GTCACTTCCGAACCGATTTGGGCAGAGATCTCTTCGCCGCATTATCACGCCTCCGCCATGGACGGTTTTGCCGTCCGTGCGGTGGCAACAACTGGAGCAATGCCTTCCGCACCCGTGCTGCTCTATACCGGACCCGAAGCGCAATATGTGGATACTGGCGATCCCTTGCCCGAATGGGCAAATGCGGTCATCCCGATCGAGAATGTCGAATCGTTGGATGATAATGAGCAGATCACATCTGAGATTCGCAAACCGAGAGCGATTCGTATCCGTGCTTCCGTTGCGCCATGGAGTCACGTCCGCCCGTTGGGAGAGGACATCGTTGCAACACAATTGGTCTTGCCAGCAGGTCACGTTTTGCGTCCGGCGGATTTAGGCGCGATTGCTGCATCGGGGCATCAGACCATAAAGGTAGCGCGAAAGCCGAAAGTGGCGATCTTACCCACTGGAACCGAACTTGTTCCCATTGGTTCAAAACTTAAAGCGGGTGATATTCTCGAATACAACTCGCTGGTCCTTGCATCACAGATCAAGCAAATGGGTGGGGATCCGACTCGGTATCCCATTACCAAAGATGACTTTGATCTGATCTGTCAGCGTGTTGCTGAAGCAGCTACAACGCATGACCTGGTTTTGCTGAATGCAGGTTCATCCGCAGGTGCAGAAGATTTCTCTTCAAAGGTTGTTGAAAAACTCGGTACATTGATGGTGCATGGGGTAGCCGTGCGTCCGGGACATCCTGTGATTCTTGGGACGATAAACCGCGGACCGCAGTCCATGGTCAATAGTCAATCGTCTATCGTCCCAATTGTCGGCGTTCCCGGCTACCCTGTCTCTGCCGCTCTCACGGTGGATATCTTCGTCGAATCGCTCATCGCCAAATGGCTGGGACGACGTCCGTTGGAGTTGCCGATCGAAACAGCGACTCTCACACGTAAGTTGGTGTCTCCTGCGGGGGATGATGACTTTGTCCGTGTGGTGGTGGGGAAGGTGGGCGATAAATTATTGGCGGCTCCACTTTCGCGTGGGGCTGGCGTAATCACATCGTTGGTACAAGCGGATGGATTGGCACTCGTCCCAAGTGGCACGCAAGGCATGGAAGCAGGCGAAAAGATACAGGTGCGCATGTATCGCAATCGCAGCGATATCGAGAAGACCATCCTTGCCATCGGCTCTCACGACCTGACGCTTGACCTCATTGCTCAATTCCTTGCTGAGCATGATCGGCGTTTGGCGTCTGCCAATGTCGGCTCACAGGGTGGGTTGGTCGCTTTGCGGCGCGGTGAGGCACATATTGCCGGGTCACATTTACTTGACCCGAATGATGGTACCTATAACATTTCGTACATCCGCCAATACATGCCGGGTATACCGGTAAAAGTTGTGGCGTTGGTGGGACGTGACCAGGGGTTGATCGTTAAGAAGGGAAACCCAAAGAGAATCAAAACCCTGCAAGACCTGACCCGGCACGAGGTCCAATTTGTGAACCGACAGCGCGGTGCAGGTACGCGCGTTCTGCTTGATTATCACTTGAATACAATGGAAATTTCAAAAGAGTCCATTGCCGGCTACAATCAGGACGAGTATACTCACCTCGGTGTTGCTTCGGCGGTCGCTTCGGGGCGTGCAGATTGCGGATTAGGTGTTGCCGCCGCCGCTCAAGCGTTGGATTTGGATTTCATCCCACTTTTCCAGGAACGATACGATATAGTGATCCCAAAACAATTTGCAGACGATGTTCTGCTTGCGCCTCTATTCGACCTTTTGGTTGATTCACACTTTCGAGAGGCTGTATCCAAACTGAAAGGATATGACGTGTCTGTTATGGGCACATTAATTTTGGAGGATTGATGGCTGAAGGTTTAATCATTGACGATAATCGCCAAACGGCGGATGCCCTGCAACAAATGCTTGGGCTTTTAGAACTCCCTGCACGAGTGGCTTATGGATCCAGTGCGGCGATGTCTGTGTTGGCTAGTGTTGTTCCGGATTTTATTTGTTTGGATATCAACATGCCAGGTGTGGATGGCACTGAAGTTTTGGCGTTCATTCGACGTGAACCGCGCTTGATGAAAGTACCCGTCATCATCATTACATCCGATGACCAACCGGAGACGCGGCAACATGTAATGCGAGGCGGCGCTCAAGCCATGATCATTAAACCCGTGACCATTGAGATCTTGGAAGGCGCGTTCAAAAAAGCAGGAATTGTAAAGTAAGTAAACCAAACAAAAAGGCTCTTGCGATTAGCAAGAGCCTTTTTGATTCTTTATTCCTGCTATGGCGAGGGCCAGGGGATTTCTGCCGGGTAGGAAAAACCATGTTTTTCCACGGTATAGATTTTTCCATACGATGGGGCTGCACAGCCTGCTTCATCTTTGACCGTGTATGAGGTGGTAAATTGGTCGGGATAGGAGAAAGTCCACCAGAGGTATGCGCCATCCTGACAAACAAAAGCCTCAATCAAGTAGCCGCGGTCTTTGTCGTTGCTCATTTGCATCTGGTCCCAGGTGATGGTCACTTCATCACCGTTGCGAGTGGCTTGCACGTTCTGTGGAGGACCATACTGATTGCTGCCAATGGATTGAAGGTTGGGTTCGAATTTCTTTAGGGTGGTGACATCGCCGACCACATCTACGACCGAGGGAGCAACCCAGCAAAAGTAATTGAGTTTATCGAATTTGATATATAGCCAATTACTATACATGGCTCGATTTCGTACTGTACCAGTATCACCAGCATAAAGATCTGCAGCGTGGAGAAATGCTGCGGACGGACCGTAACGGCAATGCGCCTGCTTGTTCACTGTCACTGTAGGAAAGGCAAACTCCGGTGTGAGGGTGATGGTGGGTTCGGCGGTATTAGTTGGACCAGGTGTAAAGGTAATCGTAGGGGTCAGTGTTGGTTGCGGGGTGGCTGTAATGTAGACGATGATGGGAGTGGCGGTCTCAGTGGGTTCTGATGGTGGTTCCGTTGCCGGAGCGCCGCATGCAGTGAGGGCAAAGATAGGAATGAATAAAAGTATTAGCCATATTTTCATTTGAAATTCTCCAATAAAGTTTGGATATTGCTGCCGAGTGCCTCATTAGCATAACCGCCTTCCATGATAATCGCGGTGGGCAGGTTTAATCCAGCAATTCGGTTGCCGATCTCGTGAAACCCGTTACGCGTAACTTTGAACAACCCAAGCGGGTCACCATCGAAAGCATCTGCGCCCAAAGAAAGAACTAAAAATTGAGGCGCATAATCGCGGATCAATTTCAACGCATTATCTAAAGCGTTTAGATAGATTTCGTCGTTCGTCTCTTTTGGCAGGGGGAAATTGCGATGAAAGCCCAACCCGGCTCCGGCGCCTGTCTCATCTGCGAAACCAATGTAGTGTGGATATTCAAAATCAGGGTCGCCATGAATGGAAAGGGTGAACACATCGTTGCGTTCATAGAAAATATCTTGTGTGCCATTACCCGCGTGATAGTCCACATCAAGGATTGCAACCTTGCCTTTTTGTGATAACCAATTTGCAGCAACGGCAGCATTGTTGATAAAGCAATAGCCGCCTGCATAATCCTTCCCGGCGTGATGCCCAGGCGGACGGCAGAGAGCGAAAGCGGATGCTTGCCCGTTGACGATGGATGATGCTGCACTCAAAGCGATATTTGCAGAAGCGAGTGCGGCTTGGTATGTACCTGCAACGATACAAGCAGAGAGATCCATGATGTAGTAGCCGCCGCGTCCACGCAGGGAGGAGGTGGGGCGCGCATTCCTTCGCAAAGCAAAGGTCGCGGGCAGGAAAGCATGTTTTTCCGGCGACGCCGCAACCTCGGGGTCAGAAGCAAGCCACTCATCCCAGCATGAGGCGAGGAAGTTGATATAGTCACGGTCATGCACGGCGAGGATCGGAGCGAGACCAAAATCCATTGGTTCGACAAATTCCGCCCAATCTGTATTTTTTAGCGCGGTCAAAATGCGGTCCATGCGGTCTGGGTTCTCAAAATAATCCACTCGTATTCCACCGTCAAAAACTTCAAAAGGTGGATAATGTCGGCGATGCTCTTCTGAATAAAATATTTTCATGGTAAGACAATTTTACCCGCAAGCGTCTTTGAACCCGGAGGAAGCAATGGAACTATTTGAAGCAATTCATGGAAGAACAACGGTCAGCAAAGTGAAGCAGGATGCACTTTCGCGTGAGACCATCGAAAAATTATTAAGCGCTGGGGCACAGGCTCCGAATCATCATAAAGTGAGACCATGGAGATTTGTGGTGTTGACCGGGGATGGGCGTAAGAAGTTGGGTGAAGTCATGTCCGCCTCATTCGCGGACCGGAATCCGGGGGCGCCAGCCGAAGGCTTGGACAAAACTCGTGGCTTGCCGCTCCGCGCTCCTGTGGTCATTGCGATCGGTGCGGATAAGCCCGCCGATACAAAGACCATCGAAGTGGAAAATATATCCGCAGCTTCTGCTGCCGCGCAAAACATCTTGCTTGCTGCACATGCATTAGGACTTGGCGCCATATGGCGGACCGGAGAGTGGGCACGCGATGCGAAAGTAAAGGATTTCCTTGGTTTTGCGTCTGACCAGCACATCGTTGGTTTTATTTATGTAGGATACCCAGATATACTGCCAGAACCCTATACGCGGATCGGTTTTGAAGACCGTGTAACATGGATTGAGTAACGCGTAAAACGTAAAATAAAAAGAGTAATGAGGAAATGAACTGAACCCGTAAAGCAAGACACGAAAAGAAAGCCCCGAAGTGGTTATAGAGACAGGCACCTGATTTCAAAAGGTGTCTGTCTTGATTTCAATTGTATCCTTTCATAATTGTAG
>JBEBCV010000317.1:0-6308 GCA_041157505.1 Chloroflexota bacterium
GTTTTTTGAGAAGAGGATTTGGTTTTGTCATCGTCGATCATCACCTTTCACCTGTCACTTAAACTGCGGTAGCCACAGTTTATTCGTTTCCAGCATATCATCCATCACAGCCTGCACCTTATCCGCACTAGGTCCAAGCGGATTGGTGAGCAATGCCTGATACATCGCATTCCTATCACCATGCACCGCGGCTTCGACCGTCAGTAGTTCGTACATCTTCACCTGAGAGACAAGCCCGAAGCACGAAGCAGGCAGCGGGTCGGCAGGAAGCGGATGGATCCCCTTGGCGTCCACTTTGGCGGGCAATTCCAAGACCCAATCTGCGGGGTAGTCCTTCACGGCTCCGTTGTTTCGTGTGTTCACTACATGCACTTCGCCTAAATTGTTGTAATGTGAATTAATGAGCTGGGTCGCCAATGTAGAGTAATATGCACCGCCGCGCTTCATCAAGTCGGCGGGCGGCTCGGTCAGGCTTGGGTCGGCGTAATCGCGCAATAAATCCTTTTCGATCTCTATCACCTGTTCAGCGCGTGACGGAGGCCATTTCTTCTGTTCGTTGAATTTCTTTTCGGTGTAATAAAAATATTGCAGGTAATAGTTTGGAATCATGCCAAGCGTTTCAAGTGTGCGGATGTCCCACTCAGGCTCCGCTTCCTTTTTAACTTCTTCGAGATAGGCGGGGAAAATATATTGCCACATCTCTTCGCCATCCACCGTGAAGCCGCGATGCCAGGTGAGATGGTTCAGCCCAAGCGTATTCAACACAGCGCGATGGTCTTCGATCTTTTTTCCAGTCACCTTCTCCAAGCCTTCGAGAATTTCCATCTTGGTGGTGATGCCCACATTACACACCCCCACTGCGGGCACATCAGGCGCATAACGATTCAACGCTTCGGTCACCAAGCCAGCGGGGTTCGTAAAGTTTGCCAGCAACGCGCCAGGAGCAACGTCCCGAATATCATTCGCAATACTGAGAATCACAGGGATGGTTCGCAGCGCTTTCGCCATGCCGCCCACGCCCGTGGTCTCCTGCCCGATCAAGCCGTGACGCAGACCGAGATATTCATCTCCGCGACGGGCAGGCATCATGCCGACTCGCAATTGCGTGGTGACATAAGATGCACCTGCAATCGCCTCTTTCTGGACCGTGGACAGGATCACCTTAAACGGTTCTCCCTTCGCCTTGACCATTCTCTGCGCAAACCCACCGACGATGTCGAGCCGTTCCTTATCAATATCCATCAACCAAAGTTCCTGGATGGGAAGTGACTCTACGCGGGCAAGAAATCCGTTTACAAGTTCGGGCGTGTACGTTGACCCGCCGCCAATGACTGTGATCTTCATATTGCTCCTTATTGATATAACCTTCGATACTTTGCGATGATCTCATCTTCCCAGGTCACTTCGTCTGAATTGGGAATACGCCCTTCGCGTTCCATGACTTCAAAAACCTGGGTCATGCCTTGTTCCAACGAAATGCGTGGATTGAATTCAGGCACATCGCGGAATAATTTTTCGGACGAGTAGTAATCGTTGTAAGCAAACTCATCTTCAAGAATGCCCATGGCTGGGACGTTGAGCCGTTTGAGGTCTTCAAACGGAATACCGATCAACTCTACATCTTTGCCAAGGACTTTATTGACAAGTTTGTGATAATCCAGCCAGGTGACATATCCGCGATTGACGGCATTATAAGTCTGCCCGATGGTGTGCTCCTTACCGATCACACCGACAAAGGCATGGGCGATATCGTCCACGTGCAGATGCTGGTGAATCGAAAAACCGTCACCGCAAATGATGACAGGTTTGCCCTTCTTCACACGGTCAATCCATGAGAAATCCCAGCAAATCTGGCGCAACATTCCCTGCACAGGTCCATATGTTGTGGATGGCTTGATAATGACTACAGGGAACTTCTCGCGATGATACGCTTCGAGATAGACATGGTCTGCCGCGACTTTGTTGCGTCCGTATTCAGTGTTCGGGCGCAGTGGATGGGTCTCATCCACGGGGAGGTAGTCGTATTGAATACCGTATGTGCAGGTTGTGGAGGTCTGCACGAACCAGCCCACTCCACGAAATGCCCGCACACTCGAAGCCGCGTCTTCAGCGGTGAAGCAGATCATGTCGATCGCCGCGTCGAATTTCTCGGCTTGCATCTTGCGTTCGAAGTCTTCGCGGTTGTTGCGATCGCCCGTGATGATGCGTACACCTGCGGGCGCTTTTGCTGTTTGTCCGCGATTGAAGAGCGTGATATCATGCCCCTTTTCAAGCAGAAGTTTGACGATGGGCTGACTGATGTTGCCCGTGCCGCCAACGATACAGATTTTCATAGTTATCCTTTCAAAGATAGACGGTGGACGATAGACCGCAGACAATGGTCAATCGTATATTGTCCATCGTCCTATAACCCAACATGCAGCGCACTGGTATTCAACACTTTCAACGCTTCGCAGCGTGGAAAGGATTGTCCCTGCGCCACTTGTTGTGACTTGGCGTCCATTGCCGCGAGCAACTGCTCCATGTCTTGTGGGGTGAATTGGGCTTCGTAACAACGCAATGCGCCGATTTTTTCTTCCCATGTTGAAGAAATGTCTGCAATGACATTCGGTTCACGGGTGAAGTAAAACGCTATCCCGTTGATGTCATGCGGCTCGTAGGCAGAATCAACTTTCGGGTCGGAAGAAGCGATTTTTGTCAATCCAGCGAACATGACCGCTTCTGCTGTTACCAGCCCGGTTTGGATGTGGTCGCGGTGTCCTTCGTAAGTCAGCCACGGGTCGCAGGTGAAGACGAAGTCGGGCTTGAGCAGGCGGATGTATTTGAGCAGGTCGCGGCGTACGTCGAAGTAGCCGTATTCGCCCGCGTCGGGATAGCCGAGCCAGTACTGCTCCTTCACACCGACGATTTTCGCCGCTGCGAATTGGTCACGCTTGAGAGTCGCTTCTGCTTCTTCATCGGAGAGTGAATCGTCTACAACACACATCAAGTCGTTGGTGACTGTGAGATAAATTATCCCCGCACCATTCTTTGCAAGTTGCGTGAGAACCCCCGCTGCACCGATGTCATTATCGTCGTAGTGGGATTGGATGCAGAGGATGCGTTTGGCATCGAAGATGTTTGGGGTGGGGAGGATGGTTTCGATGGTCATTTGATTTTCACAACCTGCCCCGTTCTCGAACTCTCATATGCAGCATCCACAACTTTCATATTCATGAGTCCTTCCAATCCACCAGGGTTTGGCTTTTGATTCTTGTGCATGCATTCAACAAAATAATTCAACTGGTCATCATACAAACTCTGCGGACAATGTTCCTTGCGTGGGAATTCAAAACCTGATTCGATCTCGTCTAATTTTTGTTCTTTTTCGTTTGGTAACACCAGTTTGGTTGGGAATAACTGCCCGAATCCTTCCATCCCATACAACTGCGTCGCCGCTTCGGGACCGTCGCTATGAGTCTGCCACCAACCTGATTCAATGTACGATGTCGCTCCGTTATCCCATTCAACGATGATGACCCCCGTATCGTCCACATCGAAGTCTTTGTAGTACGTCCCGATTTTTGCATACACAGAAACAGGCTTCGGGTCGCCCAATAAAAAGCGAGCCGTATCCAACGCATGGATGCCCATATCCGCCATCGCGCCACCGCCTGCGAATTCTTTTTGCGTGAACCAGCCCGATGGACCCCAATGCGTATGCACGCCATAGCCTTTCGTACGAATAATGCGCCCAAGTTTCAAAGATTGTTCTTTCAACCACAACACATCGGGGTCGAAACGCCAGCAATGCGCCACCATCAACGCCGCGCCAGATTTTTCTGCGGCTTCATTCATCTGCTCCGCCTCTGGCGCGTTCATCGCCATCGGCTTCTCGACCATTACATGCACACCCGCGTTCAACGCGGCAATCGTCTGTGGCGCATGCAAATAGTTCGGTGTTGAAACAACGAGCGAATCCACGCCTCCGTCTTTGAGCATTGCCTCAACGCTTTCATATTGTCTGGTAATACCAAAACGTTTTCCAAACTCAATCATCGAATCAACTTTGTGGTTCACAACAGCGACCAATTCCAACCCCAAATTCTGCGCCGCCTGTGCATGGACTTTATTGATATAACCCGTGCCTGCAAATGCGATTCTCATTTCTTCTCCTTGATACGCAACGTCACAATCTGATATGGTTTCAAATTCAGAATGATTGAATCCTTATCCACGCTCAAAGCGGATTCCTTCTCCTCGAGCAGATTCGTCACCCAAGCCGACTCAACGTCACTTCGAAATTTAATCAGAACCTGTTTCCGTTTTCTCTGGCTTTCATACAAGCGGACGATGATTCCGTCCCCGTCTTCGGCTTGCTTCACAGTTTCGATGATGACATTGGGCGAATCGCAAGTGGCGAGTGACGGAAGACCGCTGACCGTTGACCGCTGGCGGCTTGTTGTGGTCGTCGGTCGGTCGTCTGCGGTCAAGTACGCGATAATCGGGTCGTTCAACAAATACGCTTCCCGTTGCGTCGCTCCATTCCAAACACCTACATGCGGATACAAGCTATATTTAAACTCGTGCTCGCCAAAATCTGCCATCGGGTCGGGGATAGTAGGCGAACGCAGCAGGGTGATACGCATCACATTGTCGTGGATGTCATGTCCGTACTTGCAATCGTTGAGCAGACTCACGCCGTAATCGCCTTCGGAGAGGTCAACCCATTTGTGGGCGCAGGTTTCGAAGCGCGCCCAGTCCCAACTGGTGTTGCGGTGAGTCGGGCGGGTGACATTGCCCCATTGGATTTCGTAGGTTGCTTGAGGAGAGAGAATATCTATAGGAAAGGCAACCTTTAAGAGGGTAAAGCGTTCCTGCCATTGGACGTGGGTATCGAAATCCAGCCGCGGCGAGTTGTGGTTGAGCGAGATCCGCTGAGTCACTACGCTGTTCATCACCTTGCGTTTGACCTCAATTGTCTGACGCAATTCGCCATGCTCGATGACCTGAATGGATGAGGCAGGTTCTGCAAACCACATTTTGTCGTCGTAATAAATATCAATATCCCAGGCATCGTAGGTCATGGGGCGGTCTTCAAAGGCTTGGAATTGATTGGCGATAGTATTGGGCGGCAGAACTTCGCGGTTGGCTTGTTTGTCCAAGATTCTTGTTATGTCGCCGTCTTGATTGAATTCAACGCGCAGGAAGTTGTTTTCCAATACATGACCGCTGACCGCGGACGGAAGACCGCTTTGTTCGGTCTGCGGTCGGTTGTCTGCGGTCTTCTTCAAACCAACCACACTATACGGACTCATCTCGCCCACATCCAGCCAACAGCCAGAGTCAGTTTGTTGCGCAGGGACAGGCTGATCGTTAAGTGTGAAGCGTTGGAATGAATCGCCAAGGACGAAGACCAAGGCTTGTTGTGTGAACGAAGTCGGATTGACAAGAATCAAGTCTGCATCCAAATGAGAAGCGAGAGATTGAAGTGCGTCGTCGCGGAGTTGCGTCACGTTCTGAGTGAGTTCGGCGTATTGCGCTTGCGACTCTTCGTAGACGGGTCCGATGCTGGAACCTGGGATGATGTCGTGGAATTGGTTAAGGCAGATGGTTTTCCAGGCTTCGCGGTAATTGATAATTGGATATTGGTGATCGGTGAGTATGGCGGCGTAGGTGGAAATAAACTCTGCGTCGTGCAAAAGAAATTCGCTTTTGCGATTGGCGCGTTTGTTGCGGGCTTGGGTGGTATAGGTTCCGCGATGATATTCGAGATACAGTTCGCCATTCCAGATGGGCGTGCGATTCTTTTCAGTCAGGTCGTGTTCAAGCGATTCAAAAAAAGTTTGGACTCTAGATTGTTTGACCTGAGGAAGTGACGGAAAGTTTTTCATCACTTCGATGTTTTCGAGCATCTCGCGGGTGGGACCACCGCCGCCATCACCGAAACCGTATGCCATGAGCAGATCTTTATGTAAATCTTTTTGCAGAAAATTCTTCCATGTGCCAAGCGCTTCGCGGGCATCTGCCATGGCGTTGTAGGTACTGGCATACATGCCAGGGTCAGGGACGGTGCTGAAGTGAGTCAACACTTGTGTGCCGTCAATGCCCTGCCACATGAACGTATCGTATGGGAGGCGGTTGTATTGACTCCATCCGATCTTGATGGTCATGAAATAATTGAGACCCGCTTGCTTGATGAGTTGCGGAAGCGCCCATGCGTAACCGAATACATCGGGCAGCCACAGCACAGGCGTTTCGGCATCCCTACCGAAGTGCTCACGGAAAAATGTGCGTCCCAAAAGAAATTGGCGCACCAGTGATTCGGC
>JBEBCV010000318.1:0-3291 GCA_041157505.1 Chloroflexota bacterium
GGTCGCCTTGCATGCGCATAATAGAAGTGATACACTTTAACCAATGCCTGCAGATTTAATGGTCGTTACCTCTTCAACCAGCCTCGGTGAGTCAATTCGCCGCTCGCTGGAAGATACCAAATTCTACAGAGTCCTCGTTGTCAACAACAAGGCTGCAGCAATTGTCAAGGCGAATGAGATCGGTATGCCCATGGCAATGCTCGACCTTGCACTCGGCGAAGACTGGGTCGTAGAAATTGGTACGGCTTTGCGCACCATTCGTCCAAGTATTAATCTGGTGTTGCTCTGTGAAGAAGCCGGCTCTCCACCCGCCTTCGATACATTACGCCCTTGGATCATGGTTCGTAAACCATTTAGGATGTCTGACTTTATGAATGCTATCAGTCAACCTCAACCAGCACAACAAATGTCTTCTGGCAGCCCATCATCGAGCACGATCCAATTCATGCCATGGCTGAGCGACCCGAATAAAGCCGCACAACACCTCACACGTCTCACTTTGGAATCTTCCGCACAGGCGGCATTGATCACCAAGAAAAACGATTTGTGGGCATATGCAGGCGGGCTCTCTCAGAATGCCGCCAAAGAAGTGGCACAAACCGTCACTCGCAATTGGGATGGACAAAAAGGTTCAGACCTCCTGCGCTTTATTCGACTCGAAAGCACGAAAGCAGAGCATATGCTCTACGCCACGCGCCTCACTTCAGACGCTGTGCTTGCTCTTGTTTTCGACGCTGAAACTCCCTTTAGCACGATCCGCTCTCAAGCAAGTCAATTGCTCAATGATTTTGGCACAGAGAAATCGGAACCAAAACACCTACCCGCAGTCTCCTACGCAACCAACGAAGAAGAAGACAATGATGACGGGGTGAACATTCCGCCCATCTCGAACATTTTGGCAGATATCCCAACACCGAATCCTGAGCCGCTAACCACTCGCGATTTCAATCTCCCTCGTAAAAAGCAACAACCACAGGAAGCGTTCGACCCTAATCAGACCCGTGTTTCAGACGCGCTCTCGAACGCCTCTGTTTTCAGCCGTGACCCCTCCCCTGCCATTCGGCGTGATTCAGCACCCCAGCCAATGGCTCAAACACAGAAATCTGAGCCGCATCACGAAATGCAAACGGCTTTCGATCAAGTGCAGGTCACGTCTCCTTCCCAGCCCAAGGCGCGACCCGAAACCCCAATTTCAAAGCCACGTCCCGGTGAAATTGATGCGACCCGTGAAAGTCCCTCCACCGAGGCGGCGCGTAAGCTCATTGCAGAACCCATTTCGGCAGGTTTGTATCACCTGACGTATGCCTGTCTGTTGGTGCCGCGTTTCTCATCCCATTACCTCACCGGTGACCTCTCAGATCACCTTGGCGAATGGCTGCCTAACATCTGTATCGCTTTCGGTTGGCGCTTGGAGTTCTTAGCGGTCCGTCCGGAATATTTGCAGTGGGTTGTGAACGTGCAGCCGAATACCTCACCTGGTCACCTAATGCGCATCATGCGCCAACAAACATCAGAAAAGATCTTTACAGACTTCCCACGCCATAGGAAAGAAAACCCTTCCGGCGATTTTTGGGCACCTGGTTACCTCATCATGGGTGGTTCTCAACCTCACCCACCGCAACTGGTGCGCGATTACATCCGCCAAACCCGCCAACGGCAAGGCATGGATGATATGTCTTTGGGAAAATAAATTCCTGAAACAAAAGTTCTAATTTAGAAAACGCAGAGTATAATTAACTCTGCGTTTTTTCTTTCAACGACCATTCCAATTGGCTACTCAACTACTACTGGATACCGACATGCCCCCTACCCTTTACCTTATTGACGGACACGCCCTTGCCTACCGCATGTACTTTGCCCTAACAGCGGGCGGAGGCAGCCAACGCTGGCAGACTTCGAAAGGCGAACCAACTGCGGGTATCTACGGCTTTGCTCGTGAACTCGTCCGTGTATTGGAGCAGGAAAAACCTGAATATCTGGCCGTTGCTTTCGATGTGGGAAAAACCTTCCGCGACCAGATCTTCCCCGAATACAAAGCCACCCGCGAAAAAATGCCGGATGATCTACGCTCTCAGATCACACGCATCCGAGAGATGGTGGACCTGTTCAATATCCCCCGTCTCGAAATGGACGGCTACGAAGCCGATGATGTGCTGGGCAGCGTGGCAAAAATTGCCGCAGAAAAAGGTCTCGGCGTAAAGATCATCACCGGTGACCGAGACCTGCTACAGCTTGTCAACGAGCGAACAGCGGTCTATCTCGCAGGTGATGACCAAACCTACATCACCGATGCAGATGTGATCAAAAAGCTTGGCGTCCGCCCAGATCAAGTGGTGGACTATAAAGCTATTGTCGGCGATACGTCCGATAACATTCCTGGCGTAAAAGGTGTAGGCGAAAAAACCGCCATCGCCCTGCTCGAAAAGTTTAAGACACTCGACGCCATCTATGCCAATCTCGATCAGGTCGAAAATCGCTGGCGCGGGAAGTTCGAAACGAACAAAGAAACAGCTTATATGAGCCGTGATCTGGCACGTATCGAAACGGACCTCAAGATCAAGTTCGATTTTGAGCATGCCAAAGTCGCCCCATTCGATGGTTCAAAACTTGAAGCCTTCTTCAAAGAAATGGAATTCAGAACACTCGTGACCAAGGTCCCTGCCATCAGTGGTGGGTTTGCTTCAACTCCCACTGAAGCGAAAGCGCCTACAGTGAAAACCGGCAAGACCAAAGCTGGGCAGATGACCATGTTCGCAGAAGCGCCGCAGCCTGTGGCAGTGGCGCTCAAACCCACGAGAATTGAAGTTGTCATTGTTGATTCCGATGATAAATTAAAGAGCCTAGCCAGAGAGCTGGACAACGCCAAGGTCATTTCGTTCGATACTGAAACCACAGGCACCGAAGAGATGACTGCCGAGCTGGTCGGTATTTCGCTTTCAGTAAAAGAGGGACAAGGCTATTACATCCCTGTTGGGCACGTTGCAGGCAATAACCTTCCGATCAAAAAGGTCATAGATGCGATTACCCCTGCCATGACGAACGCAAAGATCGGCAAAGTGGCCCACAATGCCAAGTACGATTACATCGTGCTTGCACGCTACGGGCTTACCGTCTCACCGCTGACCTTCGATACCATGCTGGCAGAGTTCATTGTAGACCCATCGTCTCGTAACCTCGGCTTGAAAAATCTCTCCGAGTATCGCCTTGGCGAAGAGATGACTCACATCGAAGAACTGATCGGGAAAGGCAAGAAACAGATCAGCATGGCAGAGGTCGCGATCGAAGCGGTTG
>JBEBCV010000319.1:0-4780 GCA_041157505.1 Chloroflexota bacterium
CGATCGTAACTTCGTGGGTGACGGATAATCGCAACCCTGATGATATTCATTATGACAATTCGTTGATCCTTTCGCTTGGCATTGAGCGCGAGAAACTCCCCGATGTAGTAGCCTGCACAAAGGTAATCGGCAATCTTCGGGGCGATGTTGCCAAGGCACTTGGTATATCTTCAAATGTAAAAGTGGTGGCGGGTGCGATTGATAACACAGCCGCGGCAATAGGTGCGGGTGCGGTCGAAGATTACGCGCTTCATCTTTACATCGGCACGTCTTCATGGATGGCAGCTCATGTGCCGTTCAAAAAATCAGATGTGGCTTCGAGCATGGCGTCGATTCCGTGCGCGGTGCCGGGACGCTATTTGCTCACGGCGCTGCAAGCTACGGCGGGCGGCAATCTCACGTTTTTGCGCGACAATATTATCTATCACAAGGATGAGTTGCTGCAAGAAGCCGATGTGCCGGATATTTTCAGGGTGCTCGATCAGATCGCGAACCGTGTCCCTGCTGGCGCGAATGGCGTCATGTACACACCATGGATCTGGGGTGAGCGTGCGCCAGTAGATGACAGAACGCTTCGAGCCGGACTTTATAACTTGTCGCTGAACTCCACACGCGAGGATATCATCCGCGCCTTTTTGGAAGGCATTGCTTACAACACGCGCTGGCTGCTTTCACCCGTGGAAAAATTCCTGGGTCGCAAAGTGAACAGCATCAACATCGTCGGCGGCGGAGCGCAGTCGGATGTGTGGTGTCAGATCTTTGCGGATGTGATGAACGTGGAGATCAGGCAGGTGGCAGACCCCATCTATGCCAATGCACGCGGCGCAGCATGGATCGCGGCAGTGGGCTTGGGTGAAATTAAGTATGCCGATATTCCAGCGATGATCCAGTTTCGAAGGGCGTATCAACCCAAAGTTGAGAACCGAGGCGTGTATGAACGCGGTTTTGAAAACTTCAAATTAATTTACAACCAGATGAAGAGTGTATATCGTCACCTGAATCAATAGCCTTGCGGTTTACGAAACCCTCAAAAGGCAGTATCATCCGTGCCTGTTGCATAGAAAAAAGGATAAGGAAATAAAATGTCTGATACTGATAAAACGATTTATGTCGTCTCAGGGTTGCCCCGCTCTGGCACATCGATGATGATGAAAATGTTGGAAGCTGGTGGATTAAGCCCAATGACCGATAATATTCGTACCGCCGATGATGATAATCTTCAGGGGTATTATGAATTCGAGCGTGTGAAAGCGATGAAAGAAGGCGATACTGCATGGGTGGGGGATGCTCAAGGTAAGGTCATCAAAGTGATCTCTGCCTTGTTGGAGCACTTGCCATCCACTTATCAATACAAGATCGTATTCATGGAAAGAGAAATGATGGAAATCCTTGCTTCACAGCGAAAGATGTTGGAACGTCGAGGCAAGCCAGGAAACCCTGCTGAAGATGGAAAATTTGCTGAGCTTTACGGCAAACATTTGGAGAAGGTAAAGTCTTGGCTTTCTGCGCAGCCAAATATGAGCGTTTTCTACGTCCGCTATAATGAGATGGTGGCAGATCCGGCAGGATATGCTAATAAAGTGGCTGAGTTTTTGGGAGCTGCTGTGAATGTTGAAGCAATGAAGAATGTGCCACAAGAACAGTTTTACCGGCAACGAAAATAAATAAAACGGCGAGAGAGTATCTCGCCGTTTTATTTATTGAGTGTACGTGTCGTTTGATTCTTTTAGTTTTGTTCTGATGATATTTAGAAGTTCTGTTGCAGTTTCACGTTTGGTCTGAGAAAGCTCGGTCATTTCTTCGGGGTCTGCTTCGATATCGAAAAGTAGATATTTTTCCGGCTCGCTGCCAAGTTCTTCATAACCTAAATAATAGACCATTTTATAGTTGTCAACGATGTGCATCACTGTTGCTTGGGTAAGGGGGTATCTTACATCATTGTATCTTGCCTGCACGGTGTATGGACCTAGGTTCTTTTGTGGTGTAAGAATTGCGTTCGCATATGGTGGCAGAATGGAACCTTCTACGGTCTCCGGGATCTCGTGCCCGGTCAAGTGCAATAGAGTGGGCATGAGATCGATCGCGCTGGTTGGGGAGTAAATGTCCTGACGAGTCTGTTTACCCGGTTCAAATATCAGGAGGGGGATATGGACGATGGGTTGGTACAAAGTGACTGTGGTATGCCCTTGGATCCCGCGTTCGAACATTTCACCATGATCTGCAGTAAAAATGACCCATGTATCATCTAAGACACCTGAGGATTCAAGCTTGTCGAAAAGCAAACCAAATTCATGGTCTACATTGAGAATGAACTCGTCATAATATCTCTTCCACTTTTCGAGTTTCTCAAAAGAATCACCTTCGGTGAAAATATCATCTGGTTTGGGAATTCCTTGATCTGGTCCGTTCTGAAATGCGCCTGCAAAATCTTGATGTGGCTTGTATGGAAAATGTGGTGGGAAGAAGTGTAGGTAGCTTAAGAAAGGTTGTGGAAGATTTATGACTTGATCAGTAAGGGAGCGAATGCACTCTTCAAAAAGATAGAAATTATCAAGATTGATAGTTGGAAGTCCATATGGATATTCTTTAACAACGTCTTTTACCAAACTGTCTCTGTACTTTTCGTATAAATATGGAAGGAATAATGAATACGAGAATCCTTCTTCACGTTTGATGTCTCGTGCCCAGGCGATGGTGGCGATATCTGCATCTTTGTTAAATGTGTTCTGAATGGGACCGTCATTGAAGAGAAAGTATTTCTCTTGTGGAATGTACCCTTCCATGCTACTTGAAAATTGTTCAAGCAATGCGTCTGCAAGTGTATTGTGGGAATAACCAGTTCTATAATAGTCGTCAAAAGCATGGAAAATGCTTTTATTGGCGAGTTCTTGTTTGACTGTTCCACGAAAACGGATGGCACGATGGGTCCAGGGAATGGTTCCGGTGAGCAGAGAGGCTGTAGCTGGTGTGGTGAAATTACCACTGGCGTAATGATTGTGAAAAACGGTTGCTCGGTTTGCAAGCCGAGTAAGATTGGGCATGTTTTCGCGACCATAGCCGAATAATGAAATGTTCTTTGCTGTGAGAGAGTCGAAGACCACGATCAGAACATTCTTCTTCTTACCCTGAATTGATCCTGCTTTCAAGTTCTGTACCGAAGGTGGAATGATTGAACCCAGGGATGCCATCCCTGCCAGTTTTAGAAAATCACGACGGCTGATTTTATTTTGCATGAAAGATCTCAGAAATTCCGAAAGAGGATGATGAACAAGGCGGCTACATCAAATACCAAATAGAGGATCATCAGCGTAGAAAGGCGGTCAAACCCCTCTAAAATTGACTTTTCTACCTTGCTGGATGTTAAGATGGCATAGGTGGGAAGTGCAACGGATATACTTACAAATAGCAGGGCGGTTATATACAACGCCACGAGGGGGCGACCAGTCCCAATGTAGAAGCTGATAAATTGTTCTGAAAGTTGAACTGCTCTAATAAAGTAGGTTTGATTAAAGATTGACCAAAGCGACAACACGATTACCAATGTACCCATTAATGCGAGACGTTTTTTTTCGTCCCATTTTTTTGAAACCAGTAAACCAAGTAAAGTCGTTATCGCAAAGATGATCAGGCTTTCGAAGAAAGTGAAGATTAGACCATAGGAAACCACTCCAACGGCGTCCCATGAATTGGTTCGCGCTGTGACCCAGTCGAAATCGCGAAAACCAAGAAACAATGTCCATATGTGGAGGGGCAAGGCGCAGATCAGGAATAACAGCCAAAGCCCTTGTTTTGAATAGTATTTATTAGAGATATCCAAGGTCTTTTAACCTCTTTTCTATTTCATCCTGGTCTTCATCACTGTATTTAGGCGGTGGTGCAGAAGCTTGTGCTTTCAGATCCTTGCCAATGGTCAGGGCAGGAATGTCACGGTAGGATGGCGTAGGGAAATTACTCAAACTTTCGTTGGAGAATAGCACACCTGGAACAGCTCTTGAGTCGAAGCAGTGATCTGCTTCCCAATGTTCTGTGTTCTTTTCGATCGCTTCGCTTCGCCACTGACCTAAGCCCGTCTCTGCGGACCCACGATAGGGTGGACGATAACCGACGAAGATATCCGGTCCATACGCTGAGAGGGGACCTTGAAATGCCTCGGTGCGGATCAACGCTGTCTCCACGACCTGCTCACCGTTTGGACCCTTCCATTGCAAAAGGTCATCTTTGAGTTTGGCGAGAGTGTTAGTTGCGTCACCTTCGTTGATAAAACCTTTGCCTTCACGCCCGGCAATGTTGAGGTAGAGACTATTCAAACCCAAAGCATAAGCCTGAGTCTGAGACCAGTCTACACTTCGAAGGTCGGAAGAGGCGGGGTCTGTTGTCTTGATGTAACCCTTCTCCACGAGCCATTTATTCAAATGGACCTTGTAATCGAAATGTCCAAATCCATGATCAGACACAACTAGAATGCGGGTTTTTTGTTTGCGAGAAGCGCGTTCAACAATGCGCCCAATTAATTGATCAAGACGAATGTACCAGGCTTCAATAACATCCTCGCGACCTTTGAAGAACATATGCTGAACACGATCCAAACTATCGAAGACACAAGCAAGCAAACCTTCATCGAACGTTTCAAGTGAATGGTTGAGCACTCGCTCGCGTTCAGCGTCGATCATTTCACAGAGTTTTAGGAACTGATCGTCGTTAATAAGTCCCTCGTTGAGGGCGGTCGTATCTTGTGGCCATCCCAAAGTTAGGAACGGACCGTTCTTCTTCCACTGATCTT
>JBEBCV010000320.1:0-12005 GCA_041157505.1 Chloroflexota bacterium
TGCAATTCCGCTGGCAGGCATGCGGCGGCGTGCATCCACGAGCACCGTGTAAGCGCCAGCCTTTTCGGCTGCATTTGCCATGGATTCAGAAAGTTCACTAAAAATATTTTTGCTCATATCATTTACTCCTTTGCACTTCATTCTAGTCAGTGCATGGGATGAGTGTATCGGTGAATCGGGTGGGCGGATACTGGACGTTTGGGTAGGTGATAATGGACAGTGAGTAGGGGTAGGTTATTTGCTTCTTGCTTTTTGTTCGAGGGGCAGCAAGGCAGCGAAGAGTTTTTCGTGGGTAGGCGTTGGCACGCCAGCGGACTTGCCCATGCGAATAACTGCGCCGGTCTGTTCGTTGAGTTCGGAGGGTCTGCCTGCCATCATATCCTTTTGCATGGAGGCGGTCATTTCTGATGGAAGATTATCAATGCGCTGCATGGTGGCTTCGACAAAATCATCTGCAATGGGAACCCCTCTGGCGCGGGCAACAGCGGCAGTTTCGCTCATCGCGTTGATCAACATTGCGCGTGATTCTGGGTTGCTGCGGTATTCACCTGTTGTTTGGCGAGTGTAGGCACCCACACCGCTGGTGCCAGAGATGAAGATGAATTTCTCCCACATGGCGGTTTTAATATCAGCAGGGTTCTCTGCGATAATGACGTTGGTGGAATTGAACAAGGCATGAAGATCTTCAATGCGTTTGCTTTTGGAGTTACTCCATTCGCCATACGCTATGTATGGCTTGATACCCACATGGCGGATCATGCCAGGTTCACCGATGAAAGCGCTAATGCGGCATAGCCCGCCAAGGACTTGCTCTTTGCCATAGGCTTTAAATAATATATCCATGTGTTCCATGCCATTCAACAAAGGCAGGATCATGGTGCTCTCCCCCACTACGGGTTTCATTTGGGTGATGGCTTCTTCTAACTGCCAGGCTTTGATGGCAAGCAGGATCAGATCGGCTCTGCCAATGGAATTGGGTGAATCGGTCGCATTGACTGGATGGACAGTGAAATCTCCATCAATCGATTCCACGCGCAAACCCGATTCACGGATGGCTGCGAGATGTACTCCACGGGCGATGAAGGTCACATCGGCCCCGTTTTGAGCGAGTCGCCCGCCGAAGTACCCGCCAACACCCCCAGTTCCGAAAACAGCAATTCTCATTAACACACTCCAATTCATTCAAAGGATACAATCAAGACAGAGTATTGGACAGTCACGCAGAGAACTCCCTTACCTTTTCCAGTAAGGTATTCAACTACAGTATCTCCCGCCAAAGGATATGCCATGCATTCGATTGCCATTCCAAGCCATATAACTGAAAGGCTGATATTACGTCCATTCAAGATGGCAGATGCCGGAATCTTGTTCGATATCGTGAATGAGCCGGATATCTTTCAATTCTTCCCCAGCAAATCTGCCTGGTCTTTGGAGATGTGCGAGCGATATATCAATTATCAGACCCGGCATTGGGAGCAAATTGGGTATGGTCATTGGGCAGTGACACTGGCAGAGACAGATCAATTGATCGGTTGGTGCGGTTTGGAATTTTTACCGGATTCAAAAGAAACGGAAGTGGGGTATCTTTTAAGCAAGCCCTTCTGGAATAGAGGGTATGCCACAGAAGCGGCAAGTGCCTCCGTTCAGTATGGACAGAAGACTATGCGCTTGCAGGAGATCATTGGTCTGACCGACCCGTTGAATCTCGCATCGCAAAGAGTGCTCGAAAAAAGCGGACTGACCTTCACGCGCAAACAAGTCTATTTCGGGATGGAAATGTTGCGGTTTTCCACTCAGGCTTGAGGTCCAGAAAGAGGCGATGTTTTTCGTCAAAATAAAAAGCCGGGCGATGTCTCGTCCGGCTTTTGCGTTCAGTACATTATGCAGGTACAGCGTCTGGTTCTGCTCTTGCGAGTTGGTCGTGATCTGGAAGGAGATCTTCGGCATTATGAATGGCAGGGATGGAATATCCGGCAAGACCAACCAGCACGCAGATCAAACCGCAGCCAAAGATGATGAGCCCCATGCCCGAGCCGGGACCTGTGCCCACCAAACCGCTAAAGGTTTGAGCAAACGTGCCGCCCGCCCGCATTTGCGGTTCGAGGACGTAATCGGCAAGTGTGCCTGCAATGATGGGCGATATGGGGTTGGTGAACCACGCGATCAAACGCCGCGCAGAGAAGACACGTCCCTGCAGATCTGGCGCGACCTTTGACTGCCAGATGGCTTGATTGGATGCATTGATAAGCGGACCCGTTATGGCTGCGATCGCAAGACCGATGATCCAAACCGGTAAGCCACCCCTTATACCGATGATGGCAGACCCAATCCCTGTGATGATCCAACCAATTAACACGCCATGCACTTTGCGTTTGAAGCCGCCCCAGGCACTCATTAAAACTCCGCCTGCCACACCGGCAATAGCGCCAGCTGTTTGCACAGAACCGAACATCAAACTGTTGTTATCGGTGCGGGCAAGGACCATGGGCGCCAGCAAGGTGAACAGAATGCCGGAGAACAAGTTGCCAAAGAAGAACACCATTTGCAAACCAAGCAGACTGGGTCGGGCAAAAATATATTTGAACCCGAAGACTGCTTCTTTCCAAACACTGCCCTGTCCTTGCGCTCCTTCCACGGTTCTATCGGGTTGAGGAATGTGAACGACAAACAAGGCACCGATCGCAAAAAGGAAGGTAAAGACATCCACGAACAGGATGCCCGTCAACCCGATGAGCGGAAGCAACGCACCTGCCAACAACGGGGCAAAGACTTGCGGTCCCGCCTCGATCAGAGACATCATGCCGTTCGCCCGCCCATACTGTTCCTTGGGCACCATGGTCGAAATGGCAGCAGAATATGCGGGCCATTGGAAGGCATTGCCCAAGCCATAGATTATCGAAGTGACATATAAATGCCAGAACTCGAGGATGCCGAGCGCTTGAAAGATGAGGATCAAGACCGTGGCAACCCCAGCCGTCAGGTCACTGACCATCATCATCAATTTGCGATTGTGACGGTCCACCATCACACCGGCAATGGGAGAGATGAGCAGGAAGGGAGTGATGAAGAATACCTGCATCAATCCCAACGCAGTGGCACTCTGGGTCTGTTCATACATCCAGATCGTTAGACCGAACTGGCTCATGGAACTGGCAAGCACCGAAATGATCTGACCCAGCCAGACGATGGTAAAGCCAACCATGCCGGTGGGTTGTTTTGTTTTTGTCTCTTGCATAAAGTTATCCTTTACTAGGCACGAACAGAAATAATACAACGCGCAAGAGGATCTCTTGCGCGTTGATGGCTATAACATCAAGCGATACGGTAAGTATAAAATTGGGAACATCGTTCTCTCCTTCTTGTCACAAAGACGGAACAAAACTTACTCGACAAAGATCTCCACGTGTTCACCGTCTTCTTCATCGGTTACGTCGATGATCTTGCCGGTGACACCCATGCGAAGCGCTTCCATGACGTTGCTCATGTCCACGCCTTGAACTTCGGGAGCGAAATGCGCGCCGATCTTCAAACCAGCATCCACGAGCGCAAGCGGGATCTGAACGGAGGCTTTGGAACGCCCGGTACGCGTATCAGTAACGCGGACACGCAGCATGCGCGCCCCACCGGGTGTAGAAGGCGGACGCGGCGGCGCGGGAACGCCTCTGCGTGAATCGCTCAGTGCTGAGAGAAGTTTGGCTCCCTCCTCCGCGCTGATCTTGCCTTCCTCGATCAATTTGAGGATCTTCATTCTTTCTTCTACGTTTGCCATGTTCCATTTCTCCTTTCGCCGTTCAGGTCGAACGCTTATTTTATCCTGTTGCTACAGCAACACTGTCTTCCACGGGTACTTCTTCTTCGGGTTGTTCCACGGTCTTGGGTAATTTGAACTTCAACCAGATCGGGATGACAGACAGAAAGATCACAACAGCAGTCACCGTGAAGGGAACCGTCGGACCGAAACGCTGCCACATCTGACCACCGATCCACGGTGCAGGCAGGGAGATAACTCCCAGACTGGTGCTGAACAAACCGAACGCCAATCCGCGCAATTTTTGTGGGACTGCTTTACTGATCAACGATTGGTAGGCAGGACCAGAAACGCCCGCCCCCAAGCCAGCCATACCCCAACCTACATAATACATCCACTGATATGAAGGACCAGCAGGAATGTTCACCAACAGGAACAGAGATGCAGACATCAGGATCATACCCATAGCAATGCCAACACGCTCACCAGCCTTATCCGAAAGCCAGCCGCCAGGGATGGTGCTCAACATCATGCAGATGCCGAACATCGAAGTCACCCATCCGATCTGCTGGTAGGACAACCCGCCGATCTCCTGCATGTAAACCGGAAACAGATTTCCAGAAAATTGAAATGAGACATCGCGCAAACCGTCAGTGATCAACATCCAGGTGATCAAACCGCCGCCAAAGACCAGACCGAACATCGCGCCAAGATTGGTCTTCAAACTCGTGAAGGACAATTTCTTGTGCTCGCCATTCGCTTTGTCGCCCTTTGCAGCTTCACGCGCCATGCTCAAACGCATCAGCATCGCAACGAAGTAGAACGTTCCTGCCATGGCAAGCATCAACTTGAAGCCATACGTCCCTGCCATAAAACCGCCGAGCGGAGGTCCAACCACTGCCACGATCATGAAGATAGCTTGCGAAATACCATATACCTTGCCACGATTCTCATCGCTGGAATGTTCGGCAATGAAAGCATCGAAACTGGGTCCAACCAACGAACGAGCCACCGCACCAACCGCATACGACAGCAGCAGCCATTCCCAGGTATCCGCCAGCACGAGTGGAATATACCCAAGCACACCGAACACACTACCGATCGCGATCGCGCGCAGACGTCCCAGCGAATCAGAGACCCATCCGCCAAGGATCTGTAAGAACAACGGCACGATCTGAGCCAGCGTAAAGAACAGACCGATCTGCGAAATATCTGCATCCAATTCCTTGAGATACAGGGGCATCAAACCGTCATACATGCTCCCGCCGATGTTCGCAAAGATCATCGCCGTCAGGAACAGGATCAGTATTCCACTTAATAAAGGTTGTTTCTTGATCGTTTCCATTTTCTATCCTATAAAGACTTGCACTCGTTCTCCATCATCGCCGTCGTCCACATGGACGATCAACGGGTCTTTGATATTCTTCGCCAGCGCAATGGCATGCACCACATCATCCACATTCGTGTTCTTCAAACCTTCAATACGGCTGCCAAAGGTACGAATGAACCAGGCCGCAAAACCAAGCGGCAACGGAAATGCCAGTGAAATTCTGCGCGGACCATCCTGATCTTTCGAGCGGGTACGATCCACATTCACATACAGCCAGCGCGAGGTCTTACTGCCTGCGCCCAACGCGATCAACATAATTCCGAACGCCAGCGGCATGCTAAGGCAATAGAACCAAAAGTTCAAGCCCGCATTCTGTTGAATGCTGAACATCCACCATGCCATGAAAACTGTCGTGAGGATGCCGATCCAGAGGAAGGCGTTGGAAAAACGATGCGCTCGCAAGCGGACCTCGTCGATCTCAGGAGCTTCGCTTCTTTCCCCGCTGAAAACGGGTCCAACCTCAATAACTTCTGGTCCCGCTGAAGACTCATCCTCTGTCGGTTCGTCCAATGCACGCATTAATGTTGCAGCTTCTTCTGCACTGATCTTTCCATCTGCCACCATTTGCAGGATCTTCCTACGTTCTTCTGAAGACATTATGAACCTCCTTCAAGTGCCGCTAAAAGTTTTTCCGCTTCTTCTGCGCTGATCTTCTTTTCTTGAAGCATCTTCAAAATTGCCAGACGTTCTTCATCTGAGACCTGCTGCTTGGGTGGAACAGGCACGCCCTTTGGAGAGAAATCCCAATTCCAGCGCCCCACCCCAAACGCCACTTTGCCGCGTCCGCGGCGTTCGGCATCACGAGTCTTCTGTTCAATGCGACGGGTGGCAGCATCGATCTTGCGTTGCGCGCGTTCGGTTGCCTGTTCTACACGGCGGGAAATACGATCACCGAAACCAGACCAATCCATACCCATGCCTGCAAAGTTGCCAAAGTCTTCCGCAGAGTCACCTGCATCTGACCGGTTTGAAACGCGAATGTCGCCGCCGGCGCTCAAAGTCACATTGGCAGAACCGTCACCCAGCATCACCACGCGACTGGTCGCATCTTCTTCGTTTTCAACACCATCCCAATCAATATCAATGTCATCGCCACTGAGAGTTAAGGTTGCATTCGCTTTGGGAGGCATCACCAATAAAATGTCGTCACCCGCATGGACGGCATACGAATTGCCCGCCTGCGGATTCAAATACATCACCACGTCTTCGCCCACATTGGCGCTGACACTGCCGCGCACATCGCGCAGGGCAAGATCGTCAGAAACGGAGTCGATGGAAACGCTGCCATCGACATCGCGAATGGAAACGTCAGAGTCAGCTTTACGGATGGATAAGCTTCCTTTTCCACCACGCAGGCTAAAGTCCGAATGAACCGTATCGATCGCTACTGAATTCACATCACGCATCGAGAGGTCACCGGTCACATCCTTCAGTTCGATCCCGCCCATCACACCACGCACCGAGGCATCGCCATTGATCTTGTTGATCACCACATTTGAACCTTTTGGCACACGAATGGAAAGGTCATCTTTGCAAGAAATATGAACCTGGTTACCATCCTGGCTGACGCTCAATTCGTCATCATCCGCTTTGAGGAGAATGTCGTCTCCCTCCCAACCCACAAGGCTGAGATCACCGCTGACAGATTCAATTTCGATCTTTGGGGTGCGTCCTGCAGAAATCGTTTTGGACATGGTCTACTCCTCTTCACCGCGCAACATGCGCATGGCTTGATCGGCTGTTATCTTTCCGGCTTCCAAATCGGCGATGACACTGCTACGTGTATCGTCATCCACCTCTGGAGTTTCATCCCTGCCGGGTTCGAATCCAAGTTTGCGAATCACTTCATGCAAGCGGTTGCGAATGGTCGGGTATGAAAGCCCCAACTCCTGCTCCATGCGATTGATCTTGCCTTCGCAGCGTACAAAGGTGAAAACGAATTCCATTTGTTCTGTGGAAAGATTCGAAAACTGCCCCAGAGCAAAGCTACCTTCAATTGAGGTATCACAGCTGGAGCAGTGCAAACGAACAACTTCCATTTCAGATTGGCAGATCGGGCAACGGGTTGGTGCAGGTCGCATAACAGGCTTCTCCGATTTATAATTGGGTAAGAAGATTATTTTTTAGTCGAAAATCGATATTTTTAAGGACTTTTTTCGAAAAATCAATAAACTTATCTTGATTTCTAATAAAATTATACAACAGATTTAACAATTGTCAATAGAAAATAAGGATAATCAATATTTACTTCAAGATTATTGAATTCGCCTTTAAAATATTAAAATCCACCTCTGGAGGAACCCTTTGATCCGCTCTCTCTACTACAAACCTGGTCAACCTGTCCGAACCAACATCCCCCCTGCTGAGTTCACCCGCCTCATCCGCGACCGAAAAGGGACCCTCTGGGTGGATTTCATTGGCGAACCCGCAGAACTGGCTGAGCCTATTCTGCGCAGCTTTGGCTTCCACCCGCTAGCCATCGATGACGCCTTGCAGGAGACCCACACCCCTAAGGTGGATGATTGGGGCGATTACATTTACCTTGTGCTAAGTATCTTGAACTACAAACAGGAAAATGGAATGTTTCAGGCGGAAATCGATGAATTGGATGTTTTCCTCGGACAGAACTACGTGGTCACCTTCCACGACCAATTATTAACAGCTGTGGAAGATACCTGGATTGCCTGCCAGCGTGACATTCGCCACGTGCAAGATGGAGCTGACCACCTGCTCTACCGCATTGTTGACGCACTGGTGATGAGTTACATGCCGCTTGTCGAGCAAATCGACGCCCAGATCGACCAGATCGAGGATAGAGTCTTCGACCGACCGAATCCTGAAATTCTCGAGCAGATATTTGCCCTCAAACGCCTCCTTCTGACGATGCGCCGCATCCTGCTCCCCCAGCGTGAAGTGTTGAACAAGCTTGCCCGCGACGATTTCCGCGTGATAGACCCCAAAGACCGCATCTTCTTTCGCGATATTTACGACCATCTCGTCCGTCTACATGATTTGAATGAAAGCTTGCGAGACCTCGTCAGCGGTGCCCTGGATACCTACCTCTCGGTCACCAACAATCGCATGAATGAGATCATGAAAGTCCTCACCATTATCACGACCTTTTTCATGCCTATTACCTTCATCACCGGTTTCTTTGGCATGAATTTCTTCGAGCCGGTCGCTCATCTGATTGGCTGGACAAGTCAGCAAGCGTTTTCGGTGACCATGTCCATAATAGTGGGGCTGCCCGTTGCCATGTACTTCTGGATGCGCGGGCGGACCTGGCTGTAGATCTGACTATAAATTGTGGACGATGGACTATGGAAGCAGCTGTTCAAAGTCCTCAATTCCGTATACGAAAACCAAGCCCAAAATTCCTTGACACAGAACAGGCGTTCGGTTATCATTATTACTAGCACAAATGAGCGAAGAATGCTCTTTACCTACGCCAGTCCCCTGGCAGGAGGCTTGAAATGATGATGGTTCGAAAAAGTAAAGGAATCGGCGAACGCCACCAGAGAATTCTGGACTTTATCGCGTCTTACCAGCGCGAGCACAAGCACCCCCCCTCCATTCGCGAGATCGGGGAGCACTGTGATATTTCCTCCACTTCGGTTGTTAACTACTACCTCGACCAATTGGAGAAGGAAGGTCTGCTCGAGCGTGATCGCAAGATCTCGCGTGGCATGCGGCTGGTGAACAACAGTCCCCTTGGTGACATGCTCCGCGTACCGGTTCTGGGTGTCATTCAAGCTGGTGAACCCATTCCGATCCCCGCTTCAGACTTTAACCCCTTCACCGCAGAAGACACCGTGGATATTGCCACTTCTCTGATGCCTTCGAAGGAAAAAGGCAAAGACCTGTTTGCCCTCCACGTGCAAGGAGACTCCATGATCGATGCCATGATCAATGATGGCGACATTGTGGTCCTCAAACCTGCACAAGAAGCCCGTAATGGCGAAATGGTCGCTGTCTGGCTCTCAGATAAAAACGAAACCACCCTCAAATATTTCTACAAGGAAAAGGATGGTTTTCGTTTACAGCCTGCCAACCCCACCATGAAACCGATCATGGTCAAGAAGAACGAGCCATTGGAGATCAAAGGCAAAGTTGTCATGGTCATCCGCAAAATGGAACGTCTGGCAGCCTAATTTTTATAAATTGAACAAAAGAAGCGGTTTTCGAACCGCTTCTTTTTGATTCCCGAGGTGTATTATTCAATGAACGTGTCTTATTGGTCCAAGAAAAGAGGTAACCATGTACGGAACTATTGCTCGTTTTCGCCTTCGGAAAGATGCAAATAAAGAAGATTTCAAGATAAAGATGGATGAGTTCGACTCGTCCGAAATCTCCGGCTGGATCGCGGACTATATCTTCCAAACGGATGCCAATTCCAATGAATTTTTCCTGGTTGCGATCTTTACAGACAAGGCATCCTATCAGGCAAATGCCGACGACCCAGCACAACATGAGCGCTATTTGATCTTCCGCTCATTCCTCGAAGATGACCCGGAGTGGAACGACGGTACGATCATCTCAGCAACAGGTCCGGGAACCAAGTAAATAAAGAGCGGTGTAGTTGATACACCGCTCTTTTACTTTCATTTGATCTTGATACTGGGCTTCCTGTCGGTGACAGCAGGTTGTGCCAATTTGATCTTCCCTTTTCGTTTGAAGCCGCCTTTCATGCCGCCAAACATATCCTTGCCGCGGGAGAAAATAATGGGGATCAACAATAGGAGCAACAAACCACCAAGCATCAAGCCAAACAACTTCCATGAGCTTTGTGCCACCTCTGGCAAGACACCGCCAGGGTTGTAGCTTGCCTCTGTTGAAACACCTTCGGTAGCCAGCGAGACTGTCAAATTACGGTTGACACCATCGCGTAGTGTCGAAGCCGAGACGTAGGTAATGGCATATTCACTTTGCAAGGTGCGACCATATTGTTCATAAAGTGCGGTCAGTGCAGATGAATCAGCAGCAAAACTGTATAAGCCGCCTGATTTTTCAGCCATTGTCTTAAGGGTTGACTCATCGAGCCCAGCTTGGGAAGCAATCCCTGTATCCCCAAAACCGATCGTGGAGATGGTCAAGCCACTTGGACCGATCTGGCTGATTACATCATCTGCGGTGGATTGGCTGTGGTTATCCATACCGTCTGCGAGGACGATAATGGCTTTGCGACCAGAGATGCCTTCAAGAGCCTGTTCCGCTTCGATCAGAGCATCGAACATGCTGGTATCACCGCCAGTGACGAGACTGTCGATCGCGTTAATCAATGCCACCGTATCGGTCGTGACAGGTTGGACGTAATAGGTTTGGGTATCGAATGTGATAAGCCCAGCCTGGTCACCTGCACGCATCTGGGTCACGTAGGTCTTGGCGGCTTCTTTGGCTGCATCTAATTTTCCGTTCTTGTCCATGCTGCCGGAGATGTCGATCACTAACATGGTGGTTAGCGGATCTGCCCCTCCTTCCCCACCGCCGCGGATATCCACGGGCTGCAACACTTCACCGTTCTCAGATATTTGAATCGACCTTGGGTCCACGCCGACGGGTTCGCCAGCAGAGTTGGTCACAGAAACATAGACGGTCACATTCGGGAAATTTGAATTATCCACCTGTGTGATCCGGATCTGAGTATCACCCTGTGCAAGAGCTTTCGGCGTTGGGAACACCATCAGCAACCCGAGCAGGATAAGGGTCAGAAAGAAGCGAAGGGGTTTCATCATCATGATTACCTCTTTTCATGGTAGATCATCTCTGTGTTACCCATACGTATCTTTTGTCCGTTCGAGAGATGTGTGGTTTGAATCTTTCTTCCATTGATATATGTGCCTGAAAGGCTCATATCTTTGAGGGAGAATTGGCTGCCATTGCCGGTGAGCATGGCATGCTGCGGTGCAATATCAGGGTCGGGCAGTACGATCTCAGATTTAAGGGGTGAGCTTCCAATGGCAACTGCAGGACCACCTGCTCGCATGAATTTATCGAGGATGAATTCGGTCCCTTTGAGTTTGCCAGATGTAACTTCAAGCCAGGCACGGGAAAGTAATACCGCGATAAGAGAAATGAAGGTTCCAACCGATGCACCCAGCAAGACAAGACCGGCGGCTTTTCCGGTAAGCGGATCTTGCAGCCAATTTCGAGCGCTTTCAAGCAGAACTCCGCCCAAGGCGCCGCCAATAAAACCGCCAAGCATTCCTTTCCAAGCCTGGTTCTTGCCGACAATGCCTTCTGCGAGTCCGATCAAAAGTCCAAAGACCCCCCAACCAAGAGCCCGTCCCAAAATGCCTGCACCTACAGCCTGGAATAGAAATTCGCCAAGCGGTAAGCCGATGCCACCAGCGATGACTCCCAATAGCCCGCAGAACAGACCGGATTTTAAGACCTGAATTGGGTTTTGAGTCAACAAGCCTTCGGTAAGCCCGATGAACAGACCGATTAACAAACCGATCAATGCACCGACGAGGACCTCGCTCAGGTACAAGTTCGAGATGAATGAAAGTCCCAATCGATCGCTGACCTGCCAACCGATCAGCCCGCCAATGGCGCCAAGCACAGCATAGAAATATGTGCGCATTCTTCTACTCATGGTTAAACTCCTTCCATTTCCTGCTCGTTACTGTGGAGGTTTCGCCAGTTGACCATGCTTCTGCCAAGGTTTCCGTTCAGCTCATAGAAGCCAAAGTAACGAGAGGGGTCGAGATTTCCACCTTCGCGGCGGATGAAAAATCCGGCAAGGGAACTGTGAGGCTCCACAACCAGTGCAACCTGCCAGGGTTCAGGGAAAAAGTTGTTATGTAAGAAGGTGTCGTAATGCGAGAGGAAAATTCCCATACGCGGATGGGTGTGATACCAACCAAC
>JBEBCV010000321.1:0-5679 GCA_041157505.1 Chloroflexota bacterium
ATGCGAAATACCATTATCACCTTTGTTCTGGGCTTGGGCTTTTTGCTCGGTGTGGTATTGGTCGAATGGCGTTTAGCTGCTCATGAAGGTTTGGTCGCTTCTTTCGGTAACCCAGCTTCGGGTCCGTTGGGAGGCGTCTTCTACATGATGACTGGTATGCATGCGTTCCACGTCTTCACTGGTTTGATCTTCCTTGCCGTGGTGTGGAATAATGCCCGCAAAGGTATTTACACTGCTGAAAAACATTGGGGTGTGGAAGCCGCTGCGGTCTACTGGCACTTTGTAGATCTGGTCTGGATATTCTTCTACCCTGCCTTGTATCTGATCGGCACGGCTGTACAATAAACGAATACCTCCGCCGCCGATGAGGCGGCGGATTTTTTTTGACTATTAAGAGTAGGTTAGATATGGATAAAAAATTGATGTGGATCGGCGGCGGCATTCTTGCACTGGTGGCTGTGGTGGCTGCACTTTCGATTATTTTTGCAAAACCGCCATCTTTTCGCGGCACACTCTATGGGGAGCCTTTTCCACCTGCTGCTGAGGTCGAGTTGACAAAAGCCGATGGCTCGATTTTTCGGATGAGCGAACAGCGTGGAAAGATCGTGCTTTTGTTCTTCGGCTACACCTCATGCCCGGATGTCTGCCCGACCACGCTGGCAGAGATGACCAATGTGATGAATGAACTTGGCGATGCCTCACAAAACGTACAGGTTGTCTTTGTGTCCGTTGATCCGCGTCGTGATACACCTGAAAAGATTCAGGAATATGCATCCCGTTTTAATCCAACGTTCCTTGGCTTGAGTGGTACGCAGGAAGAACTTGAACCTATATGGCAAGGCTATTCCATCTTCCGCGCCGAAGTGGATAGTGACTCAGCCATGGGTGTTATCATCGATCACACGGCGCGCTTGTACCTCATCGACCCCGAAGGAAATCTGCGCCTGTCCTACGCGTATGCAACCCCGGTGGAAGATATTGTCCATGATATTGAATTGTTGTTAGGGAAATAAAATGAATTTCTCAGTTAAACGGATAGTGCTTTCGTTCTTGTTGGGTTTGGTGTTTGCTGCCATTACAACAGAAGTTTCCTATGCCCTTCTCAAAAAAGAAAACCGCGAGCCAATGGTGGTGGAGTTGACCATCCCTGCGGGTACCGCAGAAATGGTCCGCGCAGGCAAAGCGCCGCTTGAAATTCCGAAAGATATGCGATTTGTGGTGGGGGATACGTTGAAGGTCATTAATCAAGACAACGAAAATCACCAACTGGGTCCGTTGTGGATTCCTGCCAACTCTTCTGCCAGCCAAAAACTGGATACAGAAGAAAACTTGATCGTAGAATGTACATTTCAAGCAGGCAGCGCAATGGGCATCACCGTGCAAGAACCAGTCACATGGCGCACACGGGTTTCTGGTATTTTCTTTGCAGGCTTTCCACTTGGCATGATGTTTGCCGTCTATAGCGGTTTGGTGGGCAAGCAAAAGAAAAAGGAAGAGCAATGATCGTCTTGCGCAGAATGTTTTCATGGAAGTGGGCGCTCGCGACCTTGTTCGTTTTTCTCGGTACAGCGGTATGCATCCGTCTCGGTATTTGGCAATTAGACAGACTCGAACAGCGCCGCGCCTTCAACCATCAAGTTGAAACCATGCGAGCCGCAGAGTTGTTGGACTTGAATCAATCTACACCAGAAGATATCGATTCGATGGAGTGGCGCGCGGTAACAGTCACAGGGGAATATGACTTCGAGAATCAAATTGCTCTTCGGAATCAATACAACGATGGCGTGTATGGATTTCACATTATCACTCCGCTTCTTTATAACGGGGGGGCTGTTCTGGTGAACCGCGGCTGGATCCCAGCTGAAAGCGACTCAGCTCCGCAAGATTGGCGAGTCTATGATGAGCCAGGAGAGGTCACGATCACAGGGCAGATTCGGCTTGGGCAGGGCAAACCAGCCTTCGGCGGAGTCGCTGATGCGCTGCCAATGGATGGAACCAGACTCGCAGTGTGGAATAATCTCGATGTGGAGAGAATGTCTGGGCAGTTTTCTTATCCCATTCTTGATGTTTTTATTCAACCTAATGTGAATGCAGGGGATGCCGAACCGCCGATTCCATATCAGCCAATAATTGAATTGACGGAAGGTTCGCATTTCGGGTATGCTTTGCAGTGGTTCACGTTTGCGACGATTTTGTTCGTTGGGTACCCATTCTTTCTGCGAAAACAGGACGACTAATGAAATATTCTTTGAAGACTTCTTTTGCTCGCTGGACGGCTGTATTAGTGGTGGCAGTCTTTGCGCTTACAGTAATTGGGCGTTTGGTAACGATCACAGGCGCTGCATTTTTTTGCCCCGGTTGGCCTGTTTGTATGCCTACGGCTCCGATCGGTTATTTGAAACTGGTGCATCTGGTTTTGGTGGGTGTGGCGTCATTGGTTATGTTCTTGGTGTGGCGCAAGGCATGGCGTGAGCTGCGTCATCATGCGGTGTTGCTGCCATTGACAACGATCACAGGCGTAATGTTTATGGGGCAGGCGTTGGTGGGTGCCATTGAAGTGACGCGTCAATTTCCGATGCATATTGTTGTGCTGCATACATTGACCGCGGTTGCGTTGTGGGTTTCGCTGGCAATGTTGGTCTTTGTTTCTGGCACACTGGAAAAAGATGGAGTTGCTGATTATCAATTTGATTGGCGTCAGCGTGTCAAAGATTTCTTTATATTATCCAAGCCGATCATTGTGTTATTGCTATTGGTGACAACTTATGGTGGTTTGGTGGCTGGCGGTAAAGCATGGCCTTCTGCCTCGCTCACGTTTTGGACGTTGTTTGGCGGTGCCTTAGCGGCGGCTGGTTCGAGTGCCTTGAATCAATATATTGACCGTGAACTGGACAAGAACATGCAGCGCACATCGAAACGTCCGCTGGCAGATGGTCGCTTGACCGCTGCTGAAGGTCTTTCGTATGGTTTGGCATTATGCTTGATCAGTTATTATGTTATGGCGGGGTTTGTCAACTTGTTGGCGGCCTTGCTTTCACTGGCAGGTATTTTTTACTATGTGTTCTTTTACAGTGTCTGGCTGAAAAAAGCCACTGTGCAGAATATTGTCATCGGTGGTGGAGCAGGGGCGATCCCGCCGATGGTCGGATGGGCAGCGGCAACAGGCGAACTTACTCTCGCAGCATGGATCCTCTTCGCCATCATCTTCATGTGGACACCGCCGCATTTTTGGGCGTTGGCTATTGTCCGCAAGAATGATTATGCCCGCGCGGGCGTTCCCATGCTTCCCGTGGTAGAAGGCGAGGAGAAGACCCGCAAACAGATCCTAATCTACACCATTGAACTGATCGTGGTGACGCTTTTGCTTCCCATCTTCAATCTGGCAGGGATGATCTATCTCGTTTCCGCCATCGTGCTTGGCGCTTTCCTCTTTTACGCCGCATGGAAAGTCTTCCGCGAAGGCGGTAATAAGGTAGCTTGGATGATGTACCGCTGGTCCAGTATGTATCTCGCATTTATCTTCCTGGCATTGATATTGGATTCGGTGTTGTAGATTTCGATAAAAAGAAAAAGCGGCTCAAAGGATACCTTTGAGCCGCTTTTATTATTAGGTCTTATCTTCTCAAGATAACGACTGTTACGGAATTCGTTTGCGGATTAGACTGATAAATGGGCTTTTGAAATGGGGGACAAGAAAAATGACACACAAATGTTTCCCCGGCGACAATGAACAACAGGGCAAAAACCAAGATGAATAAGATGGTCTTATTTTTTGATTATGACTGCAGTTTCATCTTTATATAGGATTTTCCAGTGTTTATCCTGAATGAGAGTTTGAGCAAGGGGCGAATTTGTTTCGACAATAACCCAATTGATCTGGTACTTTTCGAAAATACCCCGCCAACTTTTGCTAACAGTAATTGCGCTTTCATATTCACGCGTCAGGGCTTCACCGTAAAAATCTGTCTGACCATCAATGAAGACTAGTTGATTGGGCCAACCTCGGTAGAGCAGATATCCACCCCATGTAAACGAGTTGAACACATTCCCGTCTTGTGGATTTTCTTCTAACCAGTTGACGGCGTCTACGGGGAAGATGGAAGCGTCATATGTGTTGTATGCCCGCAGGGTCGGAATGTTTAGTAACAGAATTGCACAAAGGATACCTGTAATTGGCCACAGAACGCCCATTGCTGAAGATTCGATCGCCATGAAATTAAGTTCAATGACTTTCCAGCGAAAATTTGCAAACATCCCAGCCAGGGTTTCAGTAAGAATGGGAGCGGCTATGATCGCGAACAATGGGACATTTCTTGCACTGTAAAGTCCCATAACCAGCCAGCCAGCTATGAGGAGGGAATGTGCCGAGGAGATCTGTTGACGTTTGTAGCTCAATACAAGCACTGAAAGAAGAATCATCAACAAAAAGGGCCATGCTCCGGGGATGTGAAAATCTACAGGTTGGTATTCAATCGTATGGCTGACTAAATAAGAATTCCCAACATACCCCACGCTTGTTTGCCAGAGATGGAAGCCACTGGGGTTGAATAGTGTGGCGATGAACGAAATTCCTCCGATTGTTAACCACTGAAAAATTTTTTCCAGATTAAATTGTCTCTCGAGAAATGCGTCGATGAGATAACCGGTTATATAAGCTCCCCAAACGACAAACCCAGCAATGAATGCGCCATGTGTATTTGCCCAAATGAGCATGAGAATGGCAAAGGACCAGCTCGATACTTTTTTATCTTTTTGTACTTGCTCAAGCAGTGATGTCCAGATTGCCAGAAAAAGAAAGGTGAATACATGTGGACGTGCCAACCAATGAATACTGGAAGCTGCTGCCGCAAGGATCGTCAACACGAGGGAGGTCAATGGCATCTGGCTTCGTTGACTACTTTCACGATAGATGAAGGAAAATGTCCCTGCAATGAGCAACGCCACCACAAGAACAGGTCCGCCTAAAGAAAGCAGTTGATGTGATCCTGCAAATATCACTTGCGCCAGCCATTCATGAGGCGTAAGCGGCTTGCTATGCATGGTGTGGGAAAATATATCTTGAGTAGGGATCGAGAAATTATCTAGAATGTATCGCCCAATAGTGATATGCCTTCCCAAGTCCCCATCCAGATTAAAAGTTTGTGGTCCTATTAAGATGACAGATGATAGGATGGAAAGAAAAATAATATTACTGATCTTTGGCAGAATATATTTCATGCGTCTTATTTTAAAGCAAAAGACTGTCCACTTGGTGGACAGTCTTCTAGTTGTATTACTCGCCCAAATAATCGCGCAGTTTTCTGCGGATGGATGGGTGGCGTAAGCGGCTGAGCGCCTGCGCTTCGATCTGACGTACACGCTCGCGGGTGACGCCCATTTTGCGTCCTACTTCTTCGAGGGTGTAGGCTTGACCGTCGAGCAAGCCGTAGCGGAGCTGCAAAATACGCACTTCGCGCGGGGGCAATCCGTTCAAGACCTCGCCCAAATGCTCGCGCAGAAGGTTGTAGGTGGCGGTGTCATCGGGCGGGGGAGCCTCATCGTCTTCGATGAAGTCACCGAGCACCGAATCTTCTTCGTCATCCGTCGGGGTTTCCAAAGAGAGTGGACGGCGCGCAACCTGAATCATGTTCTCCACTTTCTTGGGAGGCACATCCAAGGCTTCAGCAAGTTCTTCCACGC
>JBEBCV010000322.1:0-4437 GCA_041157505.1 Chloroflexota bacterium
CTTACTCCTCTTGTTTCCTCTTTCTTCTTTCACTGGAAGAAAGAGGAAATTTTTTGCCTCGGACTCGTCCATGATCAAAAGATTTTTATCTACACTGTTGCTTTTATCTTTTCTAGCAGCATGCGCTTCACCCGCCCCCGTAGTTGACTCAACACCCCCAACCATTACCTCCGCCGAACTTGACTGGTGGCGGACGGCTGTCTTCTACGAGATATTTGTCCGCTCTTTTTACGACACGAACAGCGACGGCATCGGCGACTTCAACGGCATCACCGTCAAATTGGATTATCTCGAATCGCTTGGCATCAATGCTATTTGGCTCATGCCCATCCACCCATCTCCTACATATCATGGATATGACGTGCTTGACTACTACGCTGTCAACCCCGATTACGGGACGATGGACGATTTCAAGAATCTCCTGAACGAAGCACACAAGCGCGATATGCACATCATCATTGACTTGGTCATTAATCACACTTCAAGTCAACATCCGTGGTTCGTGGATGCGAACTCAAACCCCGACTCGGAATATCGCAATTTTTACATCTGGGCAGACGAGCCCGGCGCAGGCAGTTGGCATAAAGGGCAATTTGGTTACTACTATGGCAATTTCTGGGAAGGCATGCCCGACCTAAATTACAACGAACCTGAAGTTACCAAAGCCGTCTATGAGATCAGTGATTATTGGCTGAACGACATCGGCATAGATGGTTTCCGTATTGACGCGATAAAACATTTGTTTGAGGCTGATGGCAAACTGGAAAACGTCCCTGCCACTCACAACTGGTTGAAAGAATATTACAAAGAATATAAGTCAAAAAATCCAGAGGCATACACGGTCGGAGAAGTGTTCGGCGCAGGTTCTTCTGTAGTAAAGCTATACACGAATGAAGAAATGGACCACATCTTCAACTTTGAAATGGCAAGCGGAATCATGAACAGCGTAAGCGGTGGTGCCAATTCTGGCATTACCAGCGCGGTCAAGTTCGCACAAATGGACATGCCAGATTACGACTATTCGATCTTCCTCACCAATCACGACCAAAACCGCGTCATGTCCGTTTTCAATGGCGATGAGAACAAAGCCAAATTGGCAGCCTTCCTGATGCTAACCTCGCCTGGCACGCCCTATATTTATTACGGCGAAGAGATCGGCATGCAAGGCAAAAAGCCAGATGAAGATATTCGCCTCCCCATGCAGTGGAGCGCGGATGAGTTTGCAGGCTTCTCTACCGCCCAGCCGTGGCGAGCGCCCTCTATTGACTATACGCAAACCAACGCAGACTCTCAGACCGGGGACTCCACCTCCCTTTTGGAGCACTATCGCACGCTAATTCAAATCCGTCAGACGCATTCAACATTACAAACCGCTGACATCACCCTGTTAGATGCAGAAAATTCTGGTATCTTTATTACCCTGCGTGCAGATGCCAACGGCAAATATCTCATCATCGCCAACCTCACGGAAAGCGAGATTAGCGATTACGCACTCGACCTCAACCAGGCAGAGTTGGCAGAATCCATTTCCAGCGTGGAAACGGTCTTTGGAGCTGAGCCAGCCCAAGTTCCGGAAAGAAGCGGTGATGGTTTTGATCCATATAAACCATTTGAGAGTCTGCATCCGTACGCGATGTACATCATCGAACTAAATCCATAACAACGAGGAAACACATGACAACACCATCATGGGTGAAAGACGCCATTTTTTATCAGATCTTTCCAGATCGTTTTGCGAAGGGCAATCAACTGCCTGATATCGGTTTTGAGCCATGGGATAGCCCGCCAACTACTTTTGGTTTCAAAGGCGGTGACTTGTACGGCGTGATCGACAAGCTCGATTATTTGCAAGACTTGGGAATCAATGCGATCTATTTCAACCCGGTCTTTGCCTCAGCATCCAATCATCGTTATCACACCTTTGATTATTATCAAGTGGACCCGCTGTTAGGCGGCAACGAAGCATTGAAAAAATTGTTGAAAGCTGCCCACAAGCGTGATATTCGAGTGGTGTTGGACGGTGTATTCAACCACGCCTCGCGCGGATTTTGGCAATTTCATCATGTGCTTGAAACCGGTTCGGCTTCGCCATACAAGGATTGGTTCCACTTTGATGATGAACGTTTGAATGGGCATAAACATTGGGGAGCATACCCTTCACCGCATGAACAAAAATTACTGCACCATGAAGACAGCCTGACCGCCATTGGGTATCGCGCTTGGTGGAATTTACCCGCTCTACCGAAGTTCAACACGAACACACCTGCTGTGCGCGAATTTCTGTTTGAAGTTGGCGAGTATTGGATCAAGTTCGGTATTGATGGTTGGCGCTTGGATGTCCCCGGTGAGATCGACGATGACGAATTCTGGCGCGAGTTCCGCCGACGTGTGAGAGCCGTCAACCCAGATGCGTATATCTTCGGTGAGATCTGGCATGAAGCGCAACGCTGGCTGCAAGGCGATCAATTCGATGCGGTGATGAACTATCTGTTCACGGCAGCTTCGTTGAATTTCTTTGCTGGAGCGCATTTAAATTTTGATGTGATCCAACACGCGGGCGGAATCAAGGACCGCGTTCATCGCATGCATGCAAAAACCTTTGCCGATGAAGTGGAGCGAATTTTGCATCTCTATCCGCAGGATATCACCTTCTCGCAGCTCAACCTGTTGGACAGCCACGACATGCCTCGCTTCCTTTCCTGTGCCAGCGGCGACAAGGACTCGCTCAAATTGGCATGGCTATTCCTCTTCACCATGCCTGGCGCACCCTGCATTTACTACGGTGACGAAGTCGGTGTGGATGGCGGGCACGACCCGGATTGCCGAAAATCCTTCCCATGGGACAAATCTCAATGGGATATGGACCTGTTCGAATATGCCAAAGCCTGTATTGCCCTGCGCAACGGACAAAAAGCGCTCCGCCGCGGTGAATACACGCGCGTGCATGCCGAGGATGATACGATGGCGTTCGCCCGCACCTTGAAAGATGAAACTGTGGTCGTGGCGTTCAACGCCTCCAAAACAGTTAAATCGTTCGAGTACAAGTTTGAAAAGAATCCGCGTGTGCTTTTTGGCAACCCCGAAGTTTCAGGGCAGCACATTACAGTCCCGCCGCGTAGCGGAGTTGTACTCAAGTAAGCAACGATTTGAACCACAATAACAGGGCGCTGCTCTCATGAGAGCAGCGCCCTGTTCGTTTTTCACTAGGACAAATGTCTGCCCAAGAGTTGGCAGGTTTTCGCGACATTTTTTCTGGTTTTATGCAATAATATGGTCAACCTCCAAACGGCTCTTTATTATTTAGTCGTATGGCACATGTAAGTCCTGAGTTCGGCGTAAACATTATTATTGGATATTGAAAGGGAAGCTCAACTTCATGGACAGACCAACCGAAATTCGGCTTGCAAAAGCCCCTTATAGTTGGCTGGGAATATCCCCCATTCTCACAATTGGCACACTATTTATGATCGCCTCCTCACAGGTGGGCGATAGCATCTGTGACAGTGGAAATTTTATTTGCGATTACGACACTGGCACATATATCGGCCTTGCCATTGGCATTCTTGTATCTGCCTTATGGCATCTCATTCTGCTTCAATATGTAAATAACAAAGAAAGCGAATTCGTCCGTTCACATGGACGGCGAGCGCTCACACAGGCGGGCATCCGCACCGGTGTGGCATTGATCGGTCTGGCGTTGGATTGGTTTCTCAGCGCAGACGGCGGTTTTACCTGTGTTGCGATCATTGCATTGCTCATCATCTGGGCGCTCAACGTATCGCAATCAAAACGCTGGGTAGAAAGCGACCCTGATTTCCCGGCAGAATCTGAGTCACAACCCCTTCCCGTAGAAGCAACAGAAGATCTTATATCGAACGAACTAGTTGAGACGGAGCATACCTCCATGAACGAAACCGATCCCCGCAAGCCCGAAGACATCCTAACCGAACTTTATCAAAATCTGCAAAGCGAAGATGATGTCGTGATCATTCAAGCCATATCTTCATTATCAAATTTAAATTACAGCAGTGAAGCTATTCGTCGTCGGCTTGAGTGGCTTGCGGTCAACAGTGACAACAAAGACATTCGCAACAAAGCCCTTGCTTTGATCGACTCACCATCCAACCGCGCTGTACAAAGACGATTGATCGCCAACAAGTTGGAGCGCGGTGTTCGCTATACCCTCTTACAAGAGATCAACGACTGGGAAAAATCCAGCCTGATCGACAAACAAAGCGCGAACGTCATTCGACGCCGATACGACTTCGATTTCACTGCTGCTCCCACAAAACAGGCTGCGCCTCAATCTCAGCCCGAAACTGCTCCTACACAATCCGCTGCTGCTACACCAACAGCGACTCCTCCAACCCCGCCCCCAACACCGTCCGCGCCGCCCGAACCGCGTCCCTCCCTTTTGCAAACCCTCACCAGTGAAGC
>JBEBCV010000323.1:0-5431 GCA_041157505.1 Chloroflexota bacterium
GTGCTGATGAGCGCTACACCTAATGATAGTGCTGCGGCAAATAGAATGCCGATGGCAGTATCTTCTTTTACGGCTCCATCTTTGCTGAAAAGCCCGATGGTGAGAGCAACCGCCACGGCGGCAACGCCTGCACCGATGAGCAAATCCCCTTTCAAGATGTATGCAATTGCTACGCCAGGGAGAATCGCATGTGCCATCGCATCGCCAAGGAACGCCATGCCGCGCAAGACGACATAGGTTCCCATCACAGCGCAAAGCACGCCGACAATGACAGAGGCGAGCAGTCCGCGCTGCATGAATTCGTAGGCAAGAGGCTCAAGCAGCCAGTTCATTTCGCCTCTGTGTGATGATGAGTATGTTCTTCATCCGGTGGACAGCATTCATCCACCAGCATCATGCCGTTTTCCATCACGAGCAATGAATTACCAAATGCCTGGGCAAGGTTTTCTTTGGTAAAGACTTGGCTTGGTGTCCCGAAGGTGATAAGCCGATGGTTAAGAAGCAGCACAAGGTCGAAGCGTGAACCGGCAAGGTTCAGGTCATGGGTGGAGACGATGGCAGTCACTTCTTTTTCTTGCAAGTGGTCAAGCAGGCGCAATGTCGCTTCCTGGGTGGTGACATCCACACCTGTAAAGGGTTCATCCATTAAGAGGATATGCGGCTCCTGGGCAATGGCACGCGCCAAAAATGCACGTTGTTGCTGCCCGCCTGAGAGTTGACCAATGGACCGCCCTGCCAGATCAGCGATGCCCATTTGTGTCAGGCTTTTATGCACCATTTCCTTATCATAGGTCTTTGGCTGCTTGAACCAACCCATTTGCGAGAAACGCCCCATCATCACCACATCATCCACAGTGACGGGAAAGCGCCAGTCCACTTCTTCGCGCTGGGGCACATAGGCAACACAATCCTGATGTGTACCAAGCTTCTCGCCGTGGATGTGGATCTCGCCTTGTTGTAAGGGCAATAATCCGACCAAGGCTTTGAACAATGTGGACTTGCCCGCACCATTGGGTCCGACCACGGCAACACGCGTTCCATGCGGAACTTGAAAACTCAAGTCCCGCAGGATGGTCTTGTCGCCGTAGCCGATGCTGATATTTTTTACTTCGAGCCGATGAGGTGTATGAGACATTTGTATCGAATGACGCTTTCAATTTTATTCTATCTTACTTCCAGCTTGTCAACGATGTATCAGAAAGATGTTAGCCATTTGGATTAATGGAAGGAAATGGGTCTGCGATCTTTAATTTCTTGATGTTTTTCATCTCAGTTTCGGTCATTAAGCATTGATCTAATGCCTGTTTTAATTCATCCTTTTGCAGTTTTTGACCAATAAAGACGAGTTCTTGTCTGCGATCACCATACGGCTCCTGCCAATTGGATTGAATGAATTCTCTCAATTCAGCCGCTCTGGGCCATTGCTTTTTAGGAACAGCTGCCCACCATAGCCCAGCCAGATTGATCGTTGTTTGAGTGCCTGCCTGTGACCAGCCCAAGGCATGGTCCATACGAGATGCCAGCCAGAAGTAGCCCTTTGAGCGCACAATGCTATCCAACCCGCCGTTCTGTAAAAATTCCATAAGGCGTTCTGGGTGAAAAGGCAGGTTGGCTTGATAGGTAAGGCTGCTAATTCCGTATTCTTCCGTCTCGGGGTTATGGCGCCCTGCCAGTTCGTCTGCCCATTGTGGCAGCGCTGCGGATTTTTCCATGTTGAATAGACCAGTATTCAGAATGAAATTCAAAGGTGCTTTACCAAATTCTGTTTTGACCACGGCTGCATCTGGGTTCAACTTCTTGAGAATGGCAATCAATTTTCCAAGTTCTTCCTCGGTAACGAGGTCAACTTTATTGACCAAGATCACATCAGCAAACTCAACCTGATCGATCAGTAAATCCACCATGGTACGACCATCTTCATCGCTGACTGCCATGCCCAATTCCTTCAAGCTTTTGGCTTCAAGGTAATCTCGTAGCCAGTTGGATGCATCCACAACGGTTACCATGGTATCAAGGCGGGCAATGTCGGAGAGATTTGTATCATCCTCATTCATTGGGAAATCGAATGTCGCAGCCACTGCCAGCGGCTCGCCGATCCCAGTCGACTCAATGAGTAGATAATCAAACCGCTTTTCACCAGCAAGCCGGGTAACTTCCAGGAGTAGGTCTTCGCGCAGGGTACAACAGATACAGCCATTGGTCATTTCGACCAGTTTCTCTTCTGTGCGGCTAAGTTCTGCGCCGCCATCGCGGATCAGTTGCGCATCGATGTTGACTTCGCTCATATCATTGACGATCACCGCCACACGTAGACCTTCACGGTTGTTGAGAATATGGTTTAACACAGTGGTCTTTCCTGAGCCTAAAAAGCCAGAAAGCACAGTAACAGGTAAACGAGAATCTTTTTTCATGGGTGCAATCCTTTTATTTTGCAAGCTTACGAAGTTCTGTCATTAATTTTTTAGGTTGTTCTTGTTTGCCAAGCGAACGGATTTGCCTGGCAGATAACTTCACACGGATTGGCTTTCCATTGATCCATAACGTAATGGTTTGTACGTTCGGCTTGAATTTACGTGGAGTATGGCGTTGAGAAAAACTTATATTCTTTCCGAAACGTGTTTTGGGAGCCAACGCCTTGCGGGTTTTGTGATTCAATTTGCGTGCCATTATTTGCTCTCCTTAAATAAAACGTGCTTTTTTACTATCGGGTCAAACTTGCGAAGTTCCATCCTTTGAGGGTTGTTGCGACGGCTCTTCTGGGTGTAATACATGTAGTGGCTTTCTGTACTTTGCATCTTTACAACGATGCGGATGTCTTTTTTCTTTGCCATGTGCGCCTCTAAATGAAAATGATTTTCAATAAGAAATACGATAAAAAGACAGGGAGCCTATGAATCTCCCTGTCTCAGAGAAAATTACAAAGTTTTACTTCAAACCTTCGATGATCTGCGTGACATTATGCTTCATCATGTCAATGTAGGTCGCAGCGGGCTCACCATCAGTCAGTGATTCAAGATAAAGTGTATCTACCACTTTTACACCCGTTTCAGCAGCGATCTGATTGGCAAGATCAGCATTTTCCACTTCGCCCAGGAAGATGGCAGGGGCACCAGAATTCTTGACCGCGTCGACAGCAGCGGCGATCTCTTGCGCTGAGGCGCTGGCTTCAGAACTAAAGCTTGGCAAAATGGTATCTACGACTTCAAAGCCATAGCGTTCGGCAAAATATCCCAGGGCTTCGTGATTGGTCACCAACAGACGGCGTTCAGCAGGGATGCTTTGCACCTGTTCATTGATGAAACTGTCCAACTCTTTGAGCTGTGCAATATACGCCTCTGCATTGGCGGTGTAGGTCTCGGCACCATCTGGGTCGGCTTCGCTCAAGCCATCGCGGATGTTCTCCACATAGGTGATGACCAGATTTGGGTCAAGCCACATGTGCGGGTCGCCTGCCTCGTGAGCGTGTTCTTCACCTTCTTCTGCATGTTCCTCTTCACCTTCATGCCCGTGTTCATCCATCGCATGTGGTGTCAGCCCTGTTGTCGCCTCAATGATCAAACGTTCACCACCTGCGTTTTCCAAGAGCGACTCAATAAAGTGTTCATACTCCACACCGTTGAGAATCAACACATTACTTTCGGAGATCTTCGCCACATCAGTGGGGGCGGCTTGATAGGCATGCGGGTCTGCACCGACAGGTAATAGGGAACCGACCTGAACACGGTCGCCTGCCACATTCTGGGCAATGTCTGCCAGAAAGGAGGTAGAGGCGAGAACGTTCAAGGTGTTGTCTGCGCTTTGTGGGGCAGACCCGCACCCGGCGAGGAAAAGAGCCGAGAGGGTTAAGGTTACGATAATGGTATTGATAATCTTTTTCATTTAGAACTCCTATTTTTTATCCCCCACATTGTGAGGGATTTTTTTTCATGCTCTCAACGGAGCTTAGCCCTGCCGAGGCGTTATGAACGACAATTTGCGCAAAGCCCGAACAGTTGCAGCCAGTGTTCTTGAATTTGATAACCGGTCTTGCGCGCAATCGACTTGGTCAATGCATCAAGATCATCGCCTTCGAAGAATTCAACCTGCCCGCATTGCTGGCAGAGCAAAAGGTGCTGATGCCCGTGCCCGGCTGAGATAAACGCCTGACAGCCCAGTGGTTGATGCACACGTTGAATGAGGTGCAGTTCTTCGAGCTTTTCAAGCGTGCGATAAACCGTGACCAAGCCCAACGCGCGATACTTCTTGCGTGCTGCATCATAGACTTCGATGGGAGTCAGCGCATGGGTGTTGCCAAAGACCGTATCGACCACGGCACGTCGCGCCGCTGTGATGCGATACCCATTTTCATGCAGTTGTTCCAGCCATGCTTTAGAAGAGGTGGACATGAAATTCCTTACTGAAAATCATTTTCAATTAGTATAAAGGGGAAATTTGTTTGCGTCAAGAAAAAAGTGACAGTCACCTTTAACGTGACTGTCACTTGGCATTACCACACCCACTTGGGACTGAACCCGTCAATTTCTAGATCGTTCACTTCCCCACTATCCACATCCAAGACCTGCAAACGCGAGGAGAATGGGAAATTATCCAACGCATACAGTTCATATAAAACAAATTTTCCATCAGGCGACCAATTCAAACTGCCGTGTAAGGCGTCGGTGTCATTCGTCAACGCGCGGGCATCACTGCCATCGGCATTCATCACCCAGATCTGATCACCGCGAATTATAGACAAGTCACGCCTTACCACGGCAATCGACTCTCCATCAGGCGACCAGGCTGCGAGCGTGTTCTCAAAGCCTTCGTTCGGGCTGATATTGACCAACACTTCTGATTCCATGCCATATACAAATAACTGTGTCACGAACTGATCGTGCTTAATGACCACATCGCGTAGAAGGATCGACTTGCTGTTAGGCGCCCACATCGCCGCCGCGCCGAGGATGTTTGGGATCACGCGCGTCTCGCCGTTATCCAAGTTATATAAACGGATTCCTTCTGGGGTGGCGTAACTCAGCCATTCACCATTCGGCGACCAACGCGGATTGCTGCCCGGCAAGTTCGAATCTTGGAACACGGGCTGCGCTTCGGCGGTGTCAAGGTCCACCCACCACAAAGTTGGAAGCCCGTTGCCGTCTATGCTCATGTGCTCGTAAATGATCCGGCTGCCATCTGGCGACCATACCATGCCGGAGCAGATCGCTTCCACACAGTCCGTTATTATTTTGCGTGCATCGGTTTTCAAGTCCACAAGCCAAAGCTGGCTCGACTCGCTATCTTCCTGTGTGATGTATGCCACCCGAGTTGCATCCGACGAGACGATGTAATCGTCCACGCTTTGGTTTTCTTCCGAGATCAAACTTGACGTGTCGCTCGTGTAGTCTGTGATGAACAATTGCTTGATGCGACTCTCGTTCTCACGCAGATAAAG
>JBEBCV010000324.1:0-10021 GCA_041157505.1 Chloroflexota bacterium
TTAGCGTAGAGCAACTGTATGGAATCCCCTTATTGTTCAGGCAGAGATTGAGCTTTCTAAATAGTAAATTCTGTCAATTAATATCAGGTGGTAGAACAAGTGTGGCAAAATGGGCTATTAACTAAAGTGTGGATTTCCCAGCTTTTTTGGGGAGTATACCGTAGCAACTTGCCAGTGCAATAAGTGCCTTTGCTCCAAAGTCTTTTCCCACATCCAACGTGGACGGATCTGCTCGTCAATCAAGCCTGATGCACCAGTTCTTTAATTCCCAAAATATTTTTTTAGTAATACCCGCACCGCTTCTGCGACTTGTTTACGGGTGCCAGGGTCGGGAATCCTGGCAATATCCAGTGCGACATCAACTGCCTCGGGGGGGAGGCGTTTAGCGCTCACTTGTTTGATATCAAAGACCTTCAAGGTTGGCCAGCCTCCAAGTTGTAATAACTCATTTGGATTGAGATCAAAAAAATTTGCCAGTAGGATGCAATACGTCATATCCGGGCGTTTTTGTCCCGCCTTGATTCTGCGGATCGCTTGATGATCCAACCCGCTGCTTAATGCAGTCTCGCGCATACTGAGGTTTCTTGCTTCCATTAATTGCTCGATCCGATGGATGAAGGGTTTCGGATCGTACTTTTTTTTGACAGAAAGCTTTCTTTTTTTCGCAAGTGACGCATCAGCCATACGAAGTGCTCCAGGTGTTAAAGATAAAATGAATGCAGACCCAGTGGTCTCGACAGGAAATTATACACAATAGGAGGTAGTAAAGATGAAGAACGAAGCACTTCGAGCTGTGGGATATCGGCGTGTGTCCATGCGGGAACAGGTGGATGGCTTCAGTCTGGATGCGCAGGAAAACAACATCCGGCAATATGTGGAAGCGCAAGGTTGGCAGTTAACTCATATATATACTGATGCAGGCATCTCCGCAAAAAAAGACAGCCACCGCCCATCACTGGAACAAATGATGTTAGATGCCGAGGCAAGACATTTCGATGTCATTGTTGTTGATAAGGTAGACCGTTTCTACCGTCATCTGCGTGGATTACTGAGTGCGCTTGATCAGCTTAATAGCTGGAACGTCGCTTTTGCATCCGTCCAAGAGCGTTTGGATTTCACTACGGTCTGGGGGAAACTGACATTGACGGTGCTGGGCACTTTGGCAGAGATCTATATAGATAATCTGCGTCAGGAAACGAAGAAGGGTAAGTTGCAACGTGCCCGCGATGGGTATTGGAATGGGAATCCCACATATGGTTATTGCCGTGGGTTGTGTTCTGCGTGTAAGGAGCCCAATGGAAAAGGATATTGTCCAGATTATGGATTGCCTAATAAAGGAGAGGGAAAAGGATTGGTGTTGCACCCGGTCGAGAGCAAGGTGGTTCGGCTTGTATATGATTGGTATCTAACAGGAGAGGAGTCGGACGGGCATATTGCAGAACGATTGAGAACCTATGAATTGGATGAACATGGTTTGCTTGCCCGGTCTCGTGGCATTCCTGGTCGAAAGGGACCAGGACCAATACAGAAGGACTCGATTCGTAACATTCTCACGAGTATTCTCTACGCGGGTTTTATCCCATACTACGGTACATCGAAAAAAGGGCAAACGACAACACGAAGGGTGAAAGAGGTATTTCCCGGAAAGCATCCCGCAATTGTGCTCATGGGAGAATACGAGCGTGTACAAGAGATACGTAATGTCTTATATCGTGTGCCTCGCTTCAAACACAAAACTCAGTCAAGGATATATCCATTATCTAGAATACTACGATGTGGGTATTGTGGGCGAACGATGCGCGGTTCAAGTGGTCCGCGTGGGCATCACTATTATCGCGATACAACTCGAATTGAGAAATCGGGTGAATGCTCCCAAACGCCAATTCGTGCAAGTGTAATTGAAGAGCAAGTGGTGGAGTGGTTACAGAAAATATTTGAACGTCAAACGTATGTGCAAGACCAAGCCAGCAGTACTGTCATGTTGCAAAAGATTCAACAACGATATAATCGCGCACGAGAATTATTTATTGCGGGTCAACTTGAACGGAATGAATATGAACTTGAAAAGGAAAAATTCGAGCATGCAAACTTGCACTTGTCGAGCTTGCGCAACGATGCTACAATGGCATTGCTTGAAGAAATGAAGTGTAAACTCATTTCATGGCAGAAGATTTCGTACCTTGAAAAACGAAAACTGCTCCAGCTAGTGACTGAAGCAGTTTTCCTTACGGGAAGCGTTCTAGTAGGCGTGCAACCAACTTTTACGCTTATTCCACTCATACAAAGTAGCGATAGTAAGAGTGTTAGTACTGGCGGTCCCGACGGGATTCGAACCCGCGATCTCGGCCTTGACAGGGCCGCATGTTAGGCCGCTACACCACGAGACCAATTGGTTAAGCGGGCGATAGTTTACCATGAGGGTATGATCGTGTCAATACAAAGTTTGAAACTTCTTTACCCCATTTCTTCGTCAAAATAAAGTAGTTACTAATGAATTTACTTGATTATGCTTGAATCCATTATTGCCTTGCCTTTTTGCAAACTTCACAACATCGAACTTGACACAATGATATCCATGTTCTAAAATTGATTCGATGTATTTATATCAGCGTCCTAAATTTCTTGGGGCGTAAAAATTCCCCCCAGGAGGGCTGGTTTGTCTAAGAATCGCACACAGCAAATGGTGGACCGCCTGCGCGAATTACAGGCATCTTCGCCGGATATTGAAGCGTCAGCGATCGTCAGTGTAGATGGTTTGAGTATTGCCTCTGCCCTGCCGCAAGGCGTGGAAGAAGACCGGGTATCCGCCATGTCTGCAGCAATGTTGTCGTTAGGTGAACGCATCGCCGGTGAATTGGGACGTGGTTCTCTTGAACAAGTGTATATCAAGGGGTTGAAAGGTTATGTTGTTCTGATCTCCGTTGGTGAAGAAGCGGTCCTAACCGCCCTCGTACGTGAACAGGCCAGACTTGGCCTGATCTTCCTTGATATGCGACGCGCCGCTGAAGATCTGGCGAAGTTGATTTAATGGAGTCCTTATGAGTTCCGTGCAGAAATCTGGTTTATATTATCCCAATAAGTTTGGATTGATCACGATCAAGTCGCTTGAAGAAGTAATGGGCAAGAATGGTTTGAACGCTATCCTGAATCTTGGGGGGTTGAGCCATTACATCGAAAATTACCCTCCTGATAATCTAGATAAGGGTTTTGATTTTACAGAACTTTCTGCCATTGGCTCCGCTCTTGAAGAAATGTATGGTCCCCGTGGTGGACGTGGACTTGCACTTAGGGCTGGACGTGCCACATTTGCGGATGCGCTTCGCAACTTTGGCGCTCTGGCTGGTGCAGCAGACCTGGCTTTTGTTGTATTACCACTTCAATCCAAACTCAGAATCGGTTTACCTGCCTTTGCCAAGATTTTCACCCAGCTTAGCGATCAGCAAACTACAGTCGAGGAAAAAGACACCGAATGGGTTTGGACCATCCATAAATGTCCTTGCTGTTGGGGGCGAACTGGTATGGATAAACCTGTTTGTTTTATTGCAACTGGCTTACTTCAGGAGAGTCTTAAGTGGGTTTCTGGTGGCAATGAATTTCGAGTAAACGAATCAAAGTGTATTGCTATGGGTGATTCGGTTTGCGAATTTATTGTGCAAAAAGAACCGATTTCCTAAGAACAAGGCATTGAGCATGGCTGACCCAAAGTCGAAGATCCTCATTGTTGAAGATGACCCAGATGTGGCCGAAATGTTGACCGCCTATTTTCGGACACAGGACTACGAAGTGTTCACTGTGAATTGGGGTGAGGATGGTGTTCGATCAGCTTTGCAGGTAAACCCTGACCTTGCGATATTAGATATTCGCTTGCCGGATATTGACGGGTATGAAGTGGCTCGGCGGCTTCGTACTGACCGCCGTACATCAGAGATTCCCATCATTTTTTTGACTGAAAAGAGAGATCGTGCAGATCGCTTACAAGGGCTGGAACTTGGCGCTGATGATTACATCACCAAGCCGTTCGACGTGCAGGAGTTGCGACTACGCGTGCGGAATGCCTTAAAGCGTGTCAGTCAGGGTTCTTTGACCAACCCAGTCACAGGACTTCCCGAAGGAGCCCTTGTAGATGAAAAGTTGTCTGAAGTTTTGGGCAAGGAGGGTACATCCCTCCTCTTTGTTTCACTTCAAAATATGGCTACCTTTCGTGAAGCGTATGGGTTCGTTGCTTCAGATGATGTATTAAGAGCTGTAAGTTTGATGATCGTCAACACAATGCGTGAGTTTAGTCGTCCAGAGGATTTCCTTGGGCACTTAAGCGCGACAGAATTTGTATTGATTGTGCTGCCTTCTAATCTTGCTGCATTGAGCGATAAACTTCGCTCCCGTTTGGAACAATCGGTAGAGTATTTTTATCCGATCAAAGACCGTGAACAGGCAGCCAAACGATCTGATCGGCTTGGCGCGAAATTGGTCGAAGTTACATCACTTAAGACTCATGCTGATGTTGAGCAATTTAAATCGGAGTTGATGAACTCCAAAAACTAGGAAAGCACGTTGCAAATTACTGTTGTAATTCCCACATATAACGAAGCGGAGAACCTTCCCAAACTGGTCTCCGCTTTATTTTCGCTCCCGCTTGATTTACATCTACTCGTTGTAGATGATAATAGCCCGGATGGCACAGGGAGAATAGCAGAAGACCTTGCAAAGCAACATCCAGGACGTATCGATGTTCTTCGACGCCCCGGAAAGATGGGGCTGCGATCAGCTTATCTAAATGGCTTTCAAAAAATATTGGATAGTGACTCCGAAGCTATTGTTCAGATGGATGCTGACTTTTCTCATGACCCAGTCGTATTGACTGATATGGCGAAACTTCTTGAATCAAATGATGTTGTTCTTGGTTCACGGTATGTTTCAGGTGGATCTGTAGACCAAAAATGGCCGATCTGGCGAAAATGGCTTTCTGCATTCGGAAATTTTTATGGAAGAACTATTTTGGGATTGCCGCTGCATGACGTCACAACCGGGTACCGGATGTGGCGCAGCGAGACATTGAAACAAATGCCATTTGAGCGGATCCAGGCTACAGGTTATATATTCCTAGTTGAAATGATTTATCTAGCACATTGCCTCGAATTCAAAATTGGTGAAGCGCCGATCTATTTTGCAGATCGCCGTTTCGGGAAATCCAAAATGTCCTTCAAGATACAGATGGAAGCGGCATTGCGTATCTGGCAGGTTCTGTGGAATTACCGTGATCTTCGGAAAGCTGGAAAATCAGCCAGGATCTAGTTCGCTCCCTTCCTCAAACACGTGCTCTCTGATAAAATACCGCCCGCAAGCCGAACGAAAAATTAACCCTCGGCGAATTGTCGAGGGATTTTTGTGCCTGTCACTAGAAAGAAGTTATTGATGATCGAAAGAACTGACCTCAGAAATATTGCCATTATTGCCCACGTTGACCACGGCAAGACCACCCTCGTGGATGGACTTCTGCGCCAATCACACACTTTCCGTGAAAACCAACATATTGAAGAACGTGTGATGGATTCCAATGATCTTGAACGCGAACGCGGCATCACCATCCTTGCGAAAAATACTGCCATCAGCCTGATGGATCCGGCTACCAATCAACCGATCAAGATCAATATTGTCGATACTCCCGGACATGCCGATTTCGGCGGAGAAGTGGAGCGCGTGATGAACATGGTGGATGGCGTCCTTCTCTTGGTGGATGCAGCGGAAGGTCCCATGCCGCAGACACGCTTTGTGTTGAAGAAAGCGCTCGAGATGGGACACAAAGCCATTGTGGTGATCAACAAAGTGGACCGCAAGGATGCCGAGCCCGACCGCGTATTGAATGAAACCTTTGACCTTTTCATTGAACTTGGTGCTACAGAAGAACAGGCAGACTTCCCTGTGATTTATGCTCAAGGCTCTGCTGGCAAGGCAGGTCTTTCGCCTGAGCTTGGACCTGATCTGCAGCCCCTGTTTGATGTAATTCTCAAGCATATCCCTGCACCAAAAGTAGACCCTGATGCGCCTTTGCAATTACTTGTTACCATGCTCGGCTACGATGATTATCGCGGTGTGACCGCCATTGGGCGCGTCTTTGCTGGCACGATCAAAGCAGGACAAAAGATGGCGCGTATGAAATTGGATGGAACGATCGAACCTGAAAATGCGCGTTATTTGTATACCTTTAAAGGTTTAAATAAAGTTGAGATCAATGAAGTTAAAGCGGGCGATATTATCACCCTGGCGGGCTTGGAAGGTATTGCTATTGGTGAAACCCTTGCTGACCCTGCGAACCCTATTGCTCTACCGACCATAAAAGTGGAAGAGCCAACTGTCCGCATGACGTTTGGGGTGAATACATCTCCTTTTACAGGCAGGGAAGGGAAATGGGGCACCTCACGAAAACTTCGTGAACGTTTATTTGAAGAATTGCGCACTAACGTTTCTCTGCGAGTGGAAGAGACTGATTCTGCCGAGAATTTCCTTGTATCTGGACGTGGTGAATTACATCTCGGTATCTTGATCGAAACCATGCGCCGCGAAGGATATGAATTCCAGGTTTCACGCCCGGAAGTTATCTATCACAAAGCGGATGACGGCGTGATACTTGAACCGTACGAAGAAGTGCATATTGAAACCAGCGCTGAGACTGTTGGTGTTGTGGTGGAAATGCTTGGTGGTAGACGCGGCAAAATGATGGATATGCAGGATACAGGTCAGGGAATGACGCGTATCGTTTACATTGTCCCGACCCGTGGCTTGCTCGGTTTCCGATATCAATTCCTTACATCTACACGCGGTGCCGGTATCATGCACACGATCTTCAATGGATATGATGAAATGGCTGGGTCCATAGCTTCTCGCTCAAGAGGTTCTCTTGTCGCTTGGGAAGCGGGTACGACCACTGCCTATGCTCTCAAGAGCGCCGAAGAACGTGGACAATTGTTCATTGGACCAGGCGTCGAAGTTTACGAAGGTATGGTGATCGGTGAAAACGCGCGCGGAAGCGACCTGGCAGTGAATGTTTGTAAAAAGAAACATCTGACCAATATGCGCGCATCGGGTGGTGATATGGAAATTCGCCTCACTCCGCCGCGAAAGATGTCTCTCGATGAGGCGATCGAATACCTCTCTGACGACGAACTTCTCGAAGTCACACCGGAAAATTTCCGTATTCGTAAGCGTATTTTGAATACTGACGAACGTGGAAAGCAGACCAAGAAGGCAAAAGAACAGTTCGGTGAAGAATAAATCAAAAGAGCCATGCGATACGCATGGCTCTTTTGATTTAGATTCCTTTACTAGCAGCCCATTGAGATGGTCTTACTTTGTGTAGATCCGACTGCATTAAAGGCAATGATGCTATAACCAACGGTTTGACCGGATATCAACGTAATAGTCTCTTTGAACTCTGTCGTATTGGCAGGCAGTTCTGCGATCACTATATCGTTGCGGACGACGCGATAACCAATTTCGTCTTCCTTATCTGCCCATGATATCGTGATGTTGGCTTGATTCGTTACGTAATCGCAGGAAATATCCCACTTCTGCAAGCTCACATTTTCGGGTGCACCGCCAGTAGGCGTTGGCGGTGCGGTGACTGTGGGCACAGTACTTACGCTACCGGATGGAGTTACAAATTCTCCAGCCACCCAACATGGACCTTTATCGGTTTCGACGATCCAAAAATTGGGTGGGTAATACCCAACGATCTCAACTGCAAATCCCGGTTGAATTTGGGTAACACGTTCGTAATTCACACCAGGACCCACTCTGCAATTGGTAACATCTTCAAAACTAGCCATCGGGTTTCCTGTGCTTTCCACCGTGGACTGAGCCGAACTTGCACTGGTTGGGCTGGCAAGAGGTGACTGACTATTATCAATTGCGGCTTGAACGGTCATGGCAGCAGCGGTAGCAACATCGGGAGAAGGTGCGCCAGAACCGGGCAAGGTACAAGACGTAAGGATCAAACTGGTTGCGAGCATTAGATAAATAAATCGTTTCATTGCATTCTCCGTTGTAATGTTAATTTATTCGCCGTCGCCTTCCAACCAGGTTTCCATATAGGGTTTTTCCATTTCAAGAGCTTGCTTGGTTAAGTGTAGTGGATGGAAGGTGTCTACCATCACGGCGAGTTCTTGTGTTTCGGTCTTTCCAATGCTGGCTTCGGTCATTCCCGGCTGTGGACCATGGGGAAGTCCAAACGGATGCAAGCTGATGTCAGACCGGTCGATGCCTTTGCGAGACATGAAATTGCCTTCAGCATAGTAAATGACTTCGTCCGATTGGATGTTGGAATGGTTGTACGGTGCAGGGATGCCTTCGGGGTGATAATCGAAAAGACGCGGCACGAAGGAACACACCACGAAATTCCAACCATCAAAGGTTTGGTGAACGGGTGGTGGTTGGTGAATGCGCCCGGTGATGGGTTCGAAATCCTCAATATTGAAAATCCACGGATATAAATACCCGTCCCATCCAATGACATCATGGGGATGATAGTCTAGGATGTGTTGTGAGATGCGGTCGCGCACCTTTACACGAACATCGAATTCGCCGCGTTCGGTATGTGTTTCCAATTCCATCGGCACGCGAATGTCGCGTTCGCAGTAAGGGGCATGTTCAAGCAATTGACCATAGTGATTTCGGTAGCGCTTTGGCGGCTCGATCTGGCTGGGGTTTTCAATGGTGAAGAATTTTGTCTCTTCATTCAGTTCCATTTGCCATGTTGTGCCAAAAGGAATAACGATGTAATCGCCTTTGCGGAAAGGTAGTTTGCCGAACTGCGAATACAGAGTGCCGCTGCCATCATGAACCCACCAGGTTTCATAGGCTTGCGAATTGCGATAGAAAAATTCCATTCTGCCTTTAGTCGCGCGCGAAACGCCGAGGATGACGTCGTTGTTTCCGAGCAAGGGAATTCTTCCAGAAACTGGGTCAGCCCCGAGCGGAGTTTGAGCCGTTTTGAGGGCGCGGTGACGGATGGGTCCGAAGTCCACGTATTCGGGTTTGGCGGGTCCGCAGTCTGCTGTCTTCTTCACGCGCGGCGGTAAGAAGTGATGATAGAGGATGGATTGCAGCGATGAAAAACCTTCGAGCCCCATTAGTTCTTCACGATACAACTTGCCATCGGGTTTCTTGAATTGAGTGTGGCGCTTGTGAGGGATTTGTCCGAGCTTGTGATAGTAGGGCATGGGTTCTCCTTATTTTTCTAAAATTACGATCGACGAAACCAACGCATCCAACATATTCAGAGAAGGTGTGAATTGATCTCCGCTTGATGTTTCCACAAGGTTATTCACTTTTTGAAAATACGTTTCGAATTCTTCAGGCGTAGTAAGTGCCTTGCCAACATACGGGGCAAGGAATGGTGCATCGATGAACATGATGAACGAGATGAAATATTTTCCATCGTTGGTGACACCTTGATACATGTATGTCATGCTTGTGTTGTTGATGGGATCGGCAGAGAAAGATTTTGCAACGAGGTAACGATAGCCATTCCCATTTTGAAATGCCACCGGCAAAACTTGTGCATCGATAATACTGCCAGCACCGGGCAGGCGTGGAAAATCGGTGTGATGGTCTGCGCCTTCGAGCACCGCATTTACATTTTCCACCGCGCCTGTTTCCAATGCATTCACTTCATCGGCACGAAAAACGCGCAACCCATTGACGGTGAAATCAAATCCGCCGGAATATGCGCTGAAAGTGATCTGCGCATTTTGTGGATATGGCAGGTCGTACGGAGCGTTGGGTGTGAACACACCATTGAAACTTGTGCTGATACCTTGCGAAAAACTATCTGGATAATCAAAGCCGACGGTGATTCCTAATTCATCGAACGTTGCAAGATTTTCCGCTTCAGGCTGTGACTGTGAGCCTGATTCAGTTTCTGCAGGCGGATTCGTCGCAGACGGTTCTTCCACTGCGGGCATGAGACTTGGGCTTTCCGTTGATGTTGTGTTAGAGGTACACCCAACGATCACGAACAATGAAA
>JBEBCV010000325.1:0-8062 GCA_041157505.1 Chloroflexota bacterium
CCAAACCGATCTGCTTGAGGCGGTCGAGGTTGAAATCACCCACACCTTCTTCGTAATAAGGATCATGCTCGGATGACTGGTGGTCGGCACCGAAAGGATTGACCGCATAAATGAGCGCGAGAGAGCGTTTGGCTTGCGGCATGTGAGCAGGAGCTTCTGCACCCTTCACGGTGATGAGACATTCATCTGCACCCTTGCCCCATTTGGCTGCCGCACGTTCAGAGCCCATGCCAAGGGTCTTACCGAATTCGCCTTCGCCCTTCACCAGCATGTTCAACGCTGCGATCATCGCTTCGGCATTGCCGAATTTGAGGTCAAGCCCGGCTGTTTGTTCCTTGGTGATGATACCTTTTTCATAGCATTCCATTGCAAAGGCAATGGTTGCGCCAGCTGCAATGGTATCGACTGCATATTCATTACAAATTTGGTTGGCAAGTGAAACTGCCGCAAGATCATCCACACCGCAGTAGGAACCAAAGGTTCCGAGGGTTTCGTATTCAGGACCGCCATAGCGCGGATCGACCTTGTACGGACCGTCTTTGATCTCCACCACACGCTTGCATTTGACAACGCAGGCGTAGCAGGTATCGCGTTCCTTCAAAACCGTCTCAGCCATTTTTTCGCCGCTGATCGGTTCGCAGCCTTCAAATTGACCTTCGTTATAGTTGCGGGTCGGCAACGTACCGATGGTGTTATTGAACAACACTACAACGGCTGTACCAAACTTGGCAAGCCCATCCATATCGCCGTTTTCAGGAATCGCTTTGGGACCAATACGGTTCAATTCTGTGAGTGCCTTCTGATCGGCAAGTTTCATCTTGCCGGTTCCGCGCACGACCACCGCCTTGAGATTCTTGGATGCCATCACCAAGCCCATACCAGTACGTCCATTATGGCGGTTGGACATGCTTACCAGCGACGAGAACAGCACGCCATTCTCCGCGCCGATACCATGCTGAAGAATTTCAGCTTTGGGGTCAACTTCCTTGTGCATGATATCGTCCACTTCGCCAGACAATTTACCCAGCAAATGTGAAGCGTCACGCAGTTCGTATTTTCCATCAACAATGCATAGATACACAGGCTTCGGAGATTTCCCCTTGATCACAATTCCATCAAAACCTGCAAACTTCAATTCAGCCGGGAAGAACCCGCCGCTCTGCGAGTCACCAATACCGCCGGAAATGGGCGATTTGGCATTCGCATTCAAACGGCTCTGTCCAGAAATCGCGGCGCCTGTTGTGACACCTGTGAACAACGTCAAAACATTTTCAGGACCAAGCGGGTCTGCGCCCTTCGGCATATCCCGCAAGATATAGTGCATCCCCATCGCACTCCCGCCCAAGTACTTGCGGTAAAAAGCTTCTTTCGGCTCTTCCACCTCAAACGAGCCTTTCGTCAAATCAACGTGCAGGATCTTTCCGTTATAACCGTTCGGCATGACATCCTCCGTCTCGAATTGTTTTTTTGAATTATATCGAATCGGCTGTACTTTCTACAACACAGATTTTCCGAAAGCGACAGCGAATCGGCTTCGAATCAGTTTTTTCCTACACGCCCCGCCGCGCCTCTTTCCTAACTGACAGTTGATTCTGTCCCATTCGGCATTTCCTACTATGAAAATCAAGTTCACCGAATGCCCAAACAGGTCACGTATTTGCGTGACCTGTTGAAAAGTTAGAAGATTAATCCTCAATCTGCCGCACTGGCTTCCTTCGGCTCATCGTTGAGATGACTCCAGCCGAGTGCGTGTTTCATATCCACCGGCTTGCCGTAAATATTCTTCAACACCTTGGGCGGGTCAATCTTCCCCGTCGCCAACGACACCACGATGAATGCCACAACAGAGATGATGAATGCCGGAGTCGAAGCGATGTAAACAGCGTCCCACAGAGAACAATACAAATCCCCTTCGCAGATAGCAAAGGTTCCAGTTTCGGGGATGTTGTAATAATAGACGGAAAGCAAACCCCATGATATCGAACCTGCAAAGAACGAAGTCAGCGCACCAATATGATTGGCTTTCTTCCAGTACAAGCCGATGACATAGGGAGCCACCATGCCGACCAGAATACAAGTGTTCGCCAGCACCGCCAGTTCGTAGATAGTCTCTGCCCATAGTGCGATCATCAGGCTCAACACACCACTTACCACCAATGCGGCTCGGGTCAGGAAAAGTTGAGCTTTGTCTGTAAGATCAGGCTTGAAGACTTTGACGATATTTTCTGTGAACATCGTCGCACCAGCCAGCATCGATGAATCAGACGTACTCATCAACGCTGAAGCCAGAGCTGCCACAAAGAGCGCGGTCAGGATCGGGTGGAGATACTTCATCGCCATCGAGATCAGCACGAACTGAGTCTGATCCGCCTCAATCTCCGGTCCGATGGCAGAATAAGCCGCCATCCCAATGAACGGGGAAAGCACGCCAAAAGAAATGTAAAGGAACGCCGCAATATATGTGGACTTAACCGCCACGTTCTCGTTCTTCGCGGCACAAGTGCGCTGCAGATAATCTTGCGCAGGGATACTGCCCAAGCCGATCGCCATCCATGCGGCGGCGTAGTAGAACCAGCCTAGCGTACCTTGATAACCGAGATAACCTTCCTGTTCAGTGGGTCCCATTGCGAATGGATAATCTGTGTACTGTGCGCCTGCCATGCCGATGAAGTTATCCAAACCGCCCACAGACCAGAGAATGCCGCCGAAGATGATGAGCAAACCAATGGTCGTCAGGAACATCTGCATGAAATCGAGCGCGGTATCCGCCCACAAGCCGCCCGCCATGGTATAGATGGTGACAATGCCCGCCACCATGATCATGCCCACAGACAGGTCCCAGCCGAGCAAGGCTTTAAGGATGGCACCGCCAGCCACGATCTGCGCCGCCGTCCAGCCGAAATAACCGATGATCTGCGCAATGGAACCGACCACAGACATTGCGGTCCCATAACGCTGCTGAAAGAAGTCCATGATGGTCACGTATTGAGCACGGCGTGCTATACGCACAATCAACAGCGCCGATAGGAAAAGGCACATGGTTGCGCCGAAAGGGTCAAAGATAACGCCTTGCAAACCATACTTATACGCCTCAGAACTAGAACCCATCAACGTTTCTGCCGCAAACCAGGTCGCCATGATGGATGGTGCCGCCATCCAGATCGGCAAGCGACGTCCGGCAAGCACATAATCATTTGTCGTTTCCACTCGTTTCGATGCCCAATACCCGATCGCCAGACGGACCAAAAGTATGACGAGGATGCCCCCGATGATCAATCCTGAGTAAGCATAATCTTCCACGATACCCTCCAGTTATGTGAAATACCAGGAATTGATTCCTGGTTATAAAAAATTAGCGGACAAACGCTCTCACGTTTGTCCGCTTTTGATTTTTACATCGCGGCTTCCTTGGTCATTTCTTTGATGCCATATGGGAAACCATAATCTGCCATCTTCTCCATGAATGGGTCGGGTGGGAAGGCTTCCGGTCCGAGCACTCCGTTCCCTTTCCAAACACCTTGCTTGATCAGATCCATGGCAATGACAGCGCTGAATGCGGTTTGCGCAACAACTGCCTGACAACCCCATGCCTTCATGCACTCTTCATTATCCGCCACCTGATAGAGATAGACTTCGCGGTTCTTGCCATCTTTGACGCCTTTCACCCAAGTGCCAGCGCAAGTCTTTCCGCGCATCTTTTCTCCGAGATGGGCTGGGTCGGGCAAACAAGCTGCTACAACGTCCCGGGGTGCAACCTGTACCCCTTTCACGTTGATCTTCTCCTTGTTATCAAGCCCAAGCATGTGCAGGGTCTTTAGAACACCAATGAACTGGTCGCCAAGCCCATATTTGAAAGTAGCACGTTTGGTCTTCACCCAACGCGGAACGAGCAATACTTCCTCATGCTCTACATTAACTACTTCAACCGGTCCAATTTCGGGGAAATCGAACACTTCTGGTTCAGAGAACGGTTCCGTTGTAAACCAGCCTTTGCCTTCTTCCCAGATCACTGGGGGATTGAGACATTCTTCAATCGTCGTCCAGATCGAGAAATTCGGGGCAAATTCATAGCCTTCGATTGTAATGTTCGCACCATCGCGAATGCCGATTTCTTCGATCTCATCAAACAGATGGTCTTGGGCATAGCGTGCGAACACATCTGCCATACCGGGTTCCACACCGATGCCAACCAGGGCAAGAAGGTTTTTCTTTTCCCATTCCTTGGCTTTATCAAATTGGTAATCACCGAGTTTAATTCCCGGCTTATTGAACGGGTCATTTGGATGCGGCTCAGAAAGCGTCATCGCCATATCCATGTAGGTTGCGCCGACATTGTAGGCGGCATCGAAGATCTGTTTATTGAAGATCGGGTCGACCGAGTTCATGATGAGGTCGACCTGATATTTCTTTGCCAGGTCTTCGATGCTTTGCTGGTTGCTCGCGTCGATGAACTCTACAGGGAACCGTTTTGCATCTCCCAGTTTTTTCTGCACTTCTTCCGCGCGTTTGACGTTGTAATCTGCCAGCACCATTTGTTCCATCCACGCACGTGGTTTGGCAATGGCGGCAATGGCTTCCCCAACTCCACCCACTCCAACTAGCAATACTTTCATGAGATTTGATTCTCCGTTTAGTTTTATAACCCGCATCGGCGAGTTAGATTGACAGAAAAAGAATCCCGCCGCAATAAGGGCGGCGGGACAGACTGAATTTACCGATAGCGATCGTTTTCGCCGGTGTGATTCCCGGGGAAAATAGAAATCATAAGTGAAGTCATATATACCTTCACAAAGGTATCCCCCACAGTCTTTAGTACACGAGCTAGGGCGTTCATAAAACCTTTCAGATTGGCTCTGCTTTCCAGATTCGTTTCCGGCGCAAACGTAGTTTTGGATCGCTTCAGCAGGCACGAAGTCCAAACTGAGGCGGTATTCCCGTTAGAAATAGATCTCTTTGGCGATCTTCAAGTAGATGAAAGACTCCGCTTCGCGGACGCCATCCACTTTGGAAAGTTTTTCAGTAATGAAGTTGAGTAGGTCTTCATGATCGGCGCAAAAAACTTCGATCATGAGGTCGTATCTGCCACTGACAGCAACAATGTAGACGACTTCATCGAACTTGGCTAATTTGCTTGCCACATCCATCATTTTGCGCCCATCAGTGCGGACACCGATCATGGCCATGGTGCGCTTGCCCATCATCAAAGGATTGGTCACAGCAACAACCTTGAGATAACCAAGATCCACAAGGCGGTTGTAACGCTGGCGGATCATGCCGGGCGAGACATTGAGCTGTTCGGCAAGTTGGGCAAAAGCCACACGTCCATCGGCACGAAGCGAGTTTATAATATGACGGTCAATGTCGTCGAGCCGATCGGGGTTTTTATTGCCGATATTGCTTTCCATTTAGTGATATTATACCTATTTTTCATTTTTGTCAATACTTTTGTGATTATTATTCATATTTAATCGTGTTTTTTTACTTATTTTTCATTTTTGATGACAAATACACAAAAAAAGACCCCGGCAGAGCCTGCCGGGGTCGAATTACTAGACTTACAAGCGTGGGTTAGTTGCCGCCCTTGACCTCAACCCAGATGTTATCGTACAACGGTGTGGCATCACCCACATCTTCGATACCAAAGCCCTTGGCAACTGCATCAGCGGGCGGATTGGTGATCGGGGAATCAGCATAAGCGCTGTAGACTTCTGGCTGGTTGGCTTTGGCGTAATCCAAAGCGGCCTGGTTGGGGTTGGTGTATTGGAAGTCGCGGATGGTAAGCCAGAAAACATCGCCCTGCATCGTGTAACTTAGCCATGCATATGCAGCATCGGCGTGAGCAGCATCTTTGAGCATGACCCAGTTATCCTGCCAGAGAACGGGACCTTCTTCAGGATAGATGTATTGAATATCAGGATTTTCCTGATTTGCGATGAAAGCTTCACCGGTCCAGGTCATACCAAGATCGACATCACCAGCGATCAATGCAGTCTTGGGGCTGTCGCTGTCGAACAACTTGATGTTCGGGACCAGTTCGGCAAGTTTGTTCTTGGCTTCTTCAAGCTGGGCAGGGTCGGTGGTGTTGGGGTCATACCCAAGAGTCACCAAGGTAAGACCAATCACAGCACGGGAGTCATCGAGGAAGACCATGCGTCCTGCGTATTCAGGATTCCACAGATCAGCCCAAGAAGTGGGTACATTCTCGACCGTTGCGGTGTTCACAATAAGAGCATCGGTACCAGCAAGATATGGAACAGAATATTTGTTGCCTGGATCAAAAGGCTGATCCATCCAGTTCGGGTCAAAGTTGCCCAAGAGCGGAAGTTTGGAGTGGTCCAATTCCTGCAACAACTCCTGACGGATCATGAGCGGAACGATATAGTCGGTTGGCTGGACCAGGTCATAAGCGGTACCACCGGCAGACACCTTGGCGTACATTTCCTCGTTGGAGGAGTATTCGTCGCGGTTCAATTTGATGCCGTAGACCAATTCAAAGCAGTCTAGCATATCTTGGGGGAAGTATTCCGTCCACACAAAGATATTCAACTCGGTGGAAGTTACTTCGACGCGCGGGTTAGGTTCGGGGCACTCGAACCCGGTAGAAGTGACCTGGGGACCATCACCACCAGCGGGCACATCCGAGGAATCCGCGCCGCCACCACAAGCGGTCAACACAAAGCTGAGGATCGCCAAGGCAGCAAGAACATTGAAAAGCGATTTTCGTAACATGTTTCTCTCCTTTTTGTATTATGGCAACGTGCTGGTCTTTTGCACGTTAAACCCAAATCAAGAATGAGCCGGTTTTTGTTCACGACTCTGAAGCCACTGAAGAAGCATCACTGCAATAAAGACAGTGAGAATCCATACAGTAGATAAAGCATTCACCTGCGGGGTGATGATGCGGCGCAGCAACCCATAAACATAGATCGGCAGGGTTGTAGACCCCGGTCCATTCGTGAAGAATGTAATGACGAAGTCATCCAATGACAGCGTAAATGCCAGCAAGGCTCCAGAAAGTACACCCGGCAAAATCATTGGAAAAGTTACACGCCAGAACGTGGTCCATTCATTTGCCCCCAAATCCATGGCGGCTTCCTCGTAGGACTTGTCAAAGCCCTGTAAACGAGCTTGAACCACCAACGTAACGAATGGAACCATGAATGCGATATGACTGACCGTTACTGTGCCTATGCCTAAAGCAAGGCGGGCATCACCCGTCAAATTCAAGGCATCGTTCAACCATCCGAATGCCTGGCTGAATAAAGTTAGAATGCCAATGCCCATGACGATCTCGGGGATCACTATGGGAATATAAAGCGAAAGTTGAGAGAATGGCTTGATCTTGAAGTCATATCGTTGAAGCGCAAGCGCTGCCATGGTGCCAATGGTGGTTGCAATAAGAGTTGCCGTCACCGCAATGGTCAAAGTATTGCCAGCCGCTTCCATGACATCATCATTTTTCGAAAGATCACAGTACCAATGGAAAGGTCCACAGGGGCTGGCTTCGACCATACTGCCGTCCATTTGCACACGGTCGCTGAAGCTGGTAATGAATCCTTCGAACTTTACATTCGCGCGTGATGCATTAAAAGAGTACAAGATCAAGACCACGATGGGTGCATACAAAAAGAAGTATACAAAGACCGTAGCAGCGATCACCCAGGGAGAACGACGATAGGGGTTCATCCCATCCCCTCCTTAAGTAAGTTTGCAGTATGCGGGATCATGCAGCAATGATCTCCTCTCCGAAGCCAAATTTCCGTGTATAGAAGTACGTTACGATCAAGGTCATAACCATCAAGATAAGGGAGGCGGCAGAGCCGAAAGTTGGGTCGCGCGCGTCAAGGAATTGACGTTGAATGAGGTTCCCCACCAGAATGACCTGGCGTCCACCGAGAATATCCGACACAATGAAAGTACCCATGACTGGAATGAAAACCAAAATGGTTCCAGCCACCACCCCCGGCATTGAAAGCGGGAGTGTAACTCGCAGGAAAGTACGGAAGGCATTAGCACCGAGGTCTGCCGCAGCTTCATAAAGCGAGTTGTCGATCTTCTCAAG
>JBEBCV010000326.1:0-5473 GCA_041157505.1 Chloroflexota bacterium
CCAAAAGAAGGTGCAACGAAGGGATAGTTTTTGATCTGGTTGGCAGCATCGGTGGCAGCAATTGGATCCACACACACGCGTTCTGTGCTGTTGCTGACTTCGATGCAGTTTTGTGTCTGGCTTAACTCGAACAGCAACACCAAAACCTGCTGCTGACGGATCAATGTCGTCTCGGGGTTTGTGTAAATATCGTACACGGCTGGAGACTGTGGCAGCCCCGCAAGGAAGGCGGCTTCGCCCAAGGTCAGGTCGCGTGCAGATTTGTTGAAATAGGTATTTGCGGCAGCTTCAATGCCATAAGCAAGGTTGCCGTAATAGATCTCGTTTAGATACAGTTCGAGGATCTCATCTTTTGAGTAGCGGCGCGTAATTTCTGCAGCGAGAATGATCTCACGTGTTTTGCGAGAAACTGTACGCTGGGTGCGTTCTTCAGGAGTAAGCAACAAGGCACGTGCCAATTGCTGCGTAATGGTCGAAGCGCCGCCGCCCTCACCTTGTGTGACATAGTTCCGCCACAGGGCACGGATGATGGCAACAGGATCGAAACCAGGATTACTGTAGAAATCCTTATCTTCAGTGGCGATCGTCGCCGCAACAAGATTCGGAGAAATTTCGCTAAGTGGAATGTAGTTACGACTTCCAGCCGTTGGGTCATTCAACTCGTACAAGACCTGTCCATTACGATCCAGGATCCTTGTCGTTTGAAATTGTGAAGTGCGGGTTTTTAGATCACTCACATCAGGCAAGGTGCTGGCAATGGTGTAATACTGATAGACCAGGATCGAACTTCCACACAAGCCGATGATGACCACCACAAATGCAAAGAGGATCAACCCACGTATGAGACAGCCTTTATTGCCGCGCATTGCCGCTCCAATACGTCCAAAGAATGAACCAAGGCGATCCATGAAAGATGGACCCTTTGGAACAGGCTGTTGATATTGATATTGTGAGTATTGCTGTTGTTGATTCGGCTGGTTTTGATTTTGCGGCAAACGATAGGTGGGACGTTGATTCGTCTGTCCCTGCTTGGAATGGGGTGGTTTCGTTTCAAGCGCCGGGCGATATGCTGCATTGGTCACACGCGTTCCGTCGAGATCGGTCTCTTCGACGCGATTCGGGAGCGGCATGTTGTTTTCGTCAAGATCGGGCAGATTCAGGATCGGCGTGGTATTCCCCGTTCGTTTGCGTGACGCCGTTTCATCGTCGGAAGGAGGCGCGGGTTCCATATCCTTGCGCGTTTCTTCTTCAGACCGAAGCAGGCGTCTTAATCTATCGTTGTCTTCTTTATTCATTTTTACGACCTTCGTTTCTTGCAGGGATGGGTTCCCCCATCCCTACTTTGGCTTGCTCAACATTAATAAATTTAGCGTACCCTTTTGAAGTACTTCATCACTTTGGTTGCGAATTTCCACCGCTGCGATCAAAGCGCCGCCGCCAATACGCGGTAGAGCTTTGGTCTCACTGATCGTCAACACAGCATGAATGGTATCACCGATAAAAACGGGCTTCACGAACTTCCATTCCTGAATCTCGCGGAATGCAAGCACAGTGCCTTCGAGCAGACCGGTGCGCATGACCAAGCCCACCCCTATGGACATGCCCAACAAGCCATGCGCAATGCGCTGACCGAATGGAGTCGTCTTTGCAAATTCGGCATCCGTGTGGATCTGGTTGTAATCCCCCGTCAACCCGGCGAAGTTGAAAATGGCATCTTCGCTCACCGTGCGTGACGCGGTTTTCACCGATTGCCCAACCGAAAATTCCTCGAAATAAAGTCCAGCCATGTTAATCTCCTAGTCTGATAGTCTGTTGGTCAGATAGTCTATTCATCGCTCGACTATTTGACGAAACGACTACACGACTATCAGTCCAAATTATACCTGTTTGACCTTCCGCTCATTCACCCGTACAATTGGCGCATGCGCGACTGGTCTCTCCGCCTCGGCGACCCGCTCCACCTCACCCTTGCAGCGGATGCCCGTCTTAGCAAGCCGGATTACCCCAACGACCACATCTGGGAAGTGGAGCTTGGCAGCAACGACCCTGAGCGTTCTGCCGTTGGCATTGCCACCACCTTTGGTTCAAGAGCGCGCTCGATGCGCCTTTTTTTACGCTTCACCGAGGGCGGTAACAGCGTTACAGACCCTAACACTTTTGCATCCAAACCGTCACTACGACGCTTCTACCCAAACTTCCTAACCCTCGATTTTGTTCCCTTCGAAAACCTGCAAACTACGGCAGATTTTTGGGTTCCCGAATCCCATTCCGTTGCCGGGCGTGTGACCCTCGTCAATAAAACCACCTCTGTGCGCAATATTCAACTCGAGATCTGCGCCGCTATCGCCCCGCTCAGTGGGCAATCCATCGTTCCAACCCAACAACAATTAGTAAATATATTAGCGGGACAAACCAGCGGAATCGCCCCTGTGATCTTCATGACAGGCGGACCCAAACATGGACCCGGCCCGCACGCCTCGCTCATTCTGGACCTTGAGCTGGGACCTGGCGCCACTCGAACCATTTCCTTCGCCGAAGCCGCCCTCGACACCATCCCCGAAGGTTTCGACCTTGCACGCAAAACCGCCGCTCGCCCGTGGCAAGCTGAACTCGCCCGCATCGAAATGCTGGATGCCAGCCAAACGATCGACATCCGCACTGGCGACCCAGATTGGGACGCAGCACTCGCCTTCAGCCAAAAAGCTGCACATGCTTTGTTTTTACACAGTGAGCATTTACCCCATCCATCCTTCGTGCAAGCCCGCCACTCCGATCATGGACATTCCAACAAAGGCGATGGCACCGATTACCCGCCCGCATGGAACGGTCAATTCGTTTTAGATGCCTATTACCTCACCAGCATTTTGAACGTCGTGCCGCAAGTGGCGAAAAATCTCATACTTAACTTCCTCTCCACTCAAAATGAAGATGGCGAAGTGGACGGCAAACCCGGCATCGCCGGTCAGCGTGGTCGTTTTCTCGCCATGCCCATCCTCGCCAGCATGGTTTGGAAGTATTACCAAACCACACAAGACCAGGATTTCCTTGCAGAGATTTTTCCAAAATTAGTTAGATTCTTCTGGTCATGGTTCTCTGGTGCGCACGACCGCAACCGCGACGGTACCCCCGAATGGGACCACATCTTACAAACAGGCTTGGAAGATAATCCACTATTTGATGTTTGGAATCCCTGGTCACAAGGGATGGATGTTTCATTCGTTCACAGCCCATCGCTTGAATCGATGCTGTATCGCGAAGCGTTGACCCTCACGAAGATCGCAAAGAAACTCGGCAAGCCTGATGAAGAAACCGCACTTATCTTTGCCCAAGCAGATAAATTAAAAGTATCACTGGATGCCAGTTGGAATTCGCGTGTCAGTTTTTATTCGTATCGTGATCGCGAAACTGGTGCAATGACCGAACCCAAAGTCATTGCCAAACGCAAAGGTGATGGCGCAATGCGCCCAAAATTCGAGTCTGAGACGCCGGTAAGGCTGCTGGTGGAGATCCAGACGAATAGTCCAGCCGCGAAGCGACCGGAAGTGGAGATCAGCGAATATTTCACCAAATCCAAAGGTGAGACAGAAGTCATCGCCGGGCATCAATTCCAATGGCGCACGGGCGGTTTGGTGGCAACGACTCAAACGACCTTCTCCCGCGTTGGGCGCATTAGTGTGGTCGGGTTGGAAGAGACCGATAAGATCAACATCAAGATCGTGGATATGACCGGCGAAGACATTACGCTGGGGTTGCCGCTGTGGGCGGGTGCACTCGAACAACAACGCGCCTACGCCATGATCGGTCGCAACATCATGACCGCGGATCGATTCGATAGACCTTTTGGCATGCCATCCATGCCAACCGTGCCCGATAAAGAAGCCGAAACGATCGCGTTGAGCGTAAGCCTGCCATGGAATCTACTACTCGCTGAAGGTCTGATCGCCTATGGCTTCCGTGCCGAAGCAACGCGGCTCACCGCGCATATCATGAATGCCATTATTCAAAACCTGAAACAGAACCGCGCGTTCTATCAACGGTATCATGCTGAAAAAGGGACAGGCATTGGTGAGCGCAATTCGTTGACCGGTTTTGCGCCAGTTGGTTTGGTCATGCAAGCATTAGGTGTGACGCTTCTTTCAGGAACGCGTGTGAAACTTGAAGGGCGAAATCTATTCCCATTCGCAGTGACGATCAAGTACAAAGGCATGTCCATTGTGCGCGGACAGGAACAAACCACGGTGACATTTGCGAACGGCGAAAGTGTGATCGTCAAAGACGAAGCGCCCTGTATCGTTGAAATGTAGTAGAGCTGGATATAAATAACAGTCACCTTAACCCACAGGGCACGAGGTGACTGTTATTTATTTTAAAAGGGATTTAATCTAAGTCCCCGGAATCATGGTATAAAAATTTGGAGGCTTAAATCAAAAAAAGATAAATCAAAAACTTTCACCCAACACAACTGCACCTCAAATCAACTTTTAGAGGCAAATGAAGAAAACGATACAAGATCAACTCACTTTTCTGTACGGGGGAAATATCTCTGCGCGTATATTCGAGCAAACTCAAAACTTATTAAATCAATATCAAACACGCATTACATCGCGCAATGGAACGTTGACCGAGCGCGACGCCATGCTCATCACATATGGTGACCAGGTTCAAGCACCAAACGAAAAGCCGCTGCAAACGCTCAAAACCTTTTGCGACAAATACTTAACCGACGTCCTCAGCAGCATTCACATTCTGCCCTTCTACCCGTGGACATCTGACGATGGCTTCTCCGTCGTGGATTATCGCCAAATTGACCCCGATCTTGGCTCATGGGATGACGTATCGTCCATGCAAAATTTTCGTTTGATGTTCGATGGTGTCATCAATCACATCTCATCCCAAAGCGAATGGTTCAAAGCCTTTCTACACGACGACCCGCGTTATCGCGATTATTTCATCACCATCGAAGGCGAGCCGGATCTTTCGCAGGTCGTGCGTCCGCGCGCGCTGCCGCTGCTCACCTCATTCAAAACTCCATCTGGCGAGAAAAAAGTTTGGACGACCTTCAGTGCCGATCAGATCGACCTCAACTTTAAAAATCCCGAAGTCCTGCTTGAGATCCTCGATATTCTTTTGCTTTACATCGAACGCGGCGCGACCTTCATTCGCCTCGATGCGATTGCTTATCTTTGGAAAGAAATCGATACGACCTGCATTCATCTTCTGCAAACGCATGCGGTCATTCAATTTCTGCGCGCCGCCATCAGTGACGTCGCGCCGCATGTGTATCTCATCACCGAAACCAACGTGCCGCACAGCGATAACATCTCTTATTTCGGCGACGGCACGAACGAAGCCCAGCTCGTTTACAACTTTGCCTTGCCGCCGCTGACTCTCCACACTTTCCACACTGGTGACGCACGCATCTTATCGGACTGGGCACGCACATTGACTCTGCCATCAGATAAAACAACCTTCT
>JBEBCV010000327.1:0-2788 GCA_041157505.1 Chloroflexota bacterium
AGCACTTGTTGGAAGGGAAGTTTGCGTGCCTGCTCGGCAGCCGTTTGAACAACCTGATTCTTTTCCTCTTGACCAATTGACGCAAGGATCGCTAGAACTAAAATAACAACTGCAACGCCGATCGAGACGCTCATCAATTTGGCAGGTTCGAAAGTCTCCAAAGCTTTTCCGATGAAGCCAGCACCCATCACAGAACCGAGCAGAGTTGCCACTTCATAGAACGTGACCGCACGAGTGCGATAGGTTCCGGTATAACGATCGGAGATCAAGGCTTGGTAGGTGTTGTGTGCCAGGTTGCGTCCGAGCCCATAAAGGAGGAAGGACAAAATTCCACTCAGAACAAACAGTGCGGTGGTGTTGGTTGCACCGGCAGTGATGCTCGAAGCAGCAATGATTCCCAAGCCGATACCGATTGCGCCAAGCACAATATACGGCTCGCGGCGTTTGCCAAAGATGGGGAAGCCATCTGAACGGTAACCAAGCCACACGCGCACCGGTGAAATGATGAGCGGTACGGCGAAGAAAAATGCCACCAGTGAAGCAGGCAATCCGAGGTCCGCGATCATGATGCGGTTCAACGTCCCGCCAATGAGTGCGCCGCTTACTCCATACGCGATGGAAAATAGCGCCAGTCTTGCATTATTAAGGTAACGAACGATTTTCATTATGTCTCCTTGTTGTAGGGGGCGATTACCGCGCCACTACTATGATTACGATACGTTTGAAAACTTTGCAGCGGACTCACGTCCCTGACGGATACAGTCAGGCACGGCGATGCCGCGATATGAACTGCCTGCTACGGCAATGCGAGGCGGCAGTAATCCTTCGATCTCATCCACGCGATTCAAGTGACCCACTTCGGCTTGTGGAAATCCGCTTTCCCAGCGAAAGGCTGTCCATGTTTGCGGAGCGGCAGTAATGCCGAGTAATTCGGAGAGTTCCTTTTTTACTGCGCCGATCAATTGTTCATCTGAATAAGTGACCATCTCCGGCGCGCCACCGCCGATAAAGATTCGCAGAACGGCATATCCCGCCGCGGACCGTTCTGGCATTTTGCGTGAAGTGAAGGTGATGGCGTCGATCAAACGTTTTTCACGGCGGGGAATCATCAAGCCGTTGACGACCGGTTTTGCCGGGATGTCTGACTCGCGATATACAAGTGAAACTGTCCCAATGTTTTGCTGGCGCATCTCGTCCAACTTTTGGCTTGCTTCTGGTGCGACATCTTTTATCAACCTCGAAGTTTGCTTCGCCAGCGTCGCAAAGATGATGCCATCTGCATAAACTGTTGAGCCTCCTGCAATGCCGACCTGATAACCATTCCCTGCTTTGGTTATGTTTTCAACCTGCGCATTCAAACGCAAATCGCCCTTGAGCTGATAGGCTAATTCGTCGGTAAGGGCTTGCAATCCATTTTTGAACGAAATGAAACGCGGCTTTTTTGCAGTTTTTGTTTTCTTCCCACCGCGGAACATGCGCTTCAATGCGCCCATGAACAAACCGCCCCCGTCCTTTTCCATTTCGCGCATCACAGGGGATGAAACCAAAATGCTTTGCTTTTCCGGGTCGGTGTTGTAGATGCCACCCAATACCGGACCGATAAATTTATCCAACGCTTCCTGACCCAAGCGGCGGCGAACGAAATCGCCAAGCGATTCATCTTCGTTGTCGCGGCGGGCAGGTTGAAAGGGCTCTGCCAGCATGCGTAATTTGCCGCGCAGAGTCAGCAGCGGCGTGGAAAAAAATCGGGTAGGTGAAACAGGGATCGGGTAGAGAGAGCCGTCATCCAAAACATATATGCCGCTTGTCTCAGAGCCAGGGTTCGCTATTTGGTCAAGCATTCCCAACTCGTTTGCCAAATCCCATGCTTCAGGAGTGCGGGTGACGAGTGTGTCAGGTCCGCCTTCCACTAAAAATTTTGAATTGTCTTTTTCAAGTATGCTTGAAATAATCTTGCCGCCCCAACGATCGGTGGCTTCAAGAAGTGAATATGAAATGCCGCGTTGTTGAAGTTCCCATGCGGCGCTCAAACCTGTAATGCCCCCACCAATGACTACAATGTGCATTCACGTCTCCTGTGATGCTCTCCTCGAAGTGAATTCTATATTTGTTTGAATATATGCCTATGTAGATTATGGAATTTTTGCTGAGAGTTAATTAAGAGTAATGATATGCAAAATGTCACTCTATATAGTGGATATATTGCATGGGCAATATCAAAAATCACACGATAGAATTTTTCGCCACAAATGCATCACCTTAAACTTTTGGAGACGCTATGGAATTAAATTTTGTTGGGCTAGCTGCCGCACTGGCAACCTTCTTTGGAGTTTGGTGGGGACATGTATCTGTAAGAAAGATCGAACGTGAGACTGTGAATATTTGGATACCGACTGTGGTCGCAGTTGTGTTGGGCATGGGATTATGGATCGCCTCTACCTTAACCTCGAGCCTGCCTCTGTCTGCGGCGAGCGGGATCCTCGGTGTGACCTTGCTCTGGGACGCGCTTGAAATTGCTATCCGCCAGCCAAAGCGTATCAAGCACGGACATGCGCCTGCCAACCCGAATAATCCGCGCCATGACAAGATATTGGCAGAGTATCCCGCAGCCACCACCATTGATTTGCTTGACCGCGACCCAATTGGCAGAGCGTACACAGCTCAAGAAATTGCTTCAATGAAAGAAGGTGCAAAATGAATTTCTTTGGCATCTGGATCTGCCTTGTGACGTTGTTCGTGATCGGTATGGGTTTTGTGTGGGTGATCCGCGGGGAACGTTACTTCGGTT
>JBEBCV010000328.1:0-4903 GCA_041157505.1 Chloroflexota bacterium
TTTCCACCACACTGAGATCTTCGGCAGCCTGGAGCAACTCCACCATCATCAGCAGTAATGTCGTCGAAGAAGTTCGCAAACTCAAGAGCCAACCCGGCAAAAATATTCTTTCGGATGGCAGCAGTGTGTTGATGCATACCCTGATCGAAAATGATCTGGTGGATGAATTCGTCTTGCATGTGTATCCGCTCGTGTTGGGCGGCGGCAAGAAATTATTTCCGGATGGCAAGTACGTCAAACTGAAGTTGATCGAATCCGCGTCTCTTCCTACGGGTGTGCTATATCAGCGCTACGAGCCTGTTAAGTAAGGATTCGCCATGAAAAAGAATACATCAAAGACTCAAAACAAAACTGCTGCCACTCCTATTGTTATCGGCAATATCTCCTTATCCCTGGATGGACGGGTAACAGGTCCAGCTGGCGAATACGATATGGGTTGGATTGTCCCACATGCAGTTACGGATGGTGCGCGCGACCACATGATCGATGTGACAAGCCCAGCTACTACGGTGCTTTTGGGTAGGAAGAATTATTCTGGTTTCGGCAGTTACTGGCCCTCCGTTGCCGCTAATGAGTCTGCTGACCCGCGTGATCGCGCTTTCTCCAAGTGGCTAAATTCCGTGGAGAAGATCGTGTTCTCATCCACGCTAAAGGATGCGACTTGGGAGAATTCCCGTATTGTGGACGCAGATCCAGCCGAAGTTGTTAAAGACTTACTGCAACAGACTGGTGGCAACATCATTGTGCTTGCCAGTGTCAGTGTCATTAAGCGTTTGCTCGAGGTGGATGCCCTGGATTGCCTGAGCATCACCTTATGTCCTGAGGTGGCAGGTGGTGGTGCGCGCCTATTTGAGGATGGACTGCCGCCCTCATCCTGGATTTTGCGCCAAAGCACGATCACAGAGAGTGGTGCATTATGTCTGCTTTACGATCGAGTCCGTGAGGCGAAATAATATCTTTCCGTTCGAGGCGAAGTTACCTCCAAATCTTTACCGATATTTGTGAGCATCTACTATGGCGAAAATCAAAACGATGGTGAAACCTTCTGAGCAGGAACACACTGCACAGCAATACCTTAAAAGACTAAAAGCGCTTAGTTCCTCTGCGATTGCAAAGTTTCACGACCATCTTGCATCGGATGAAGATGATCCTATTCTCGGCGTCCGCATGGGGCAGGTTTTGCGTTGGCAAAAGAATTTATGAACATGGAGTTAGATGAGGTCGAGGTGATGCTCGAAAGTCCGTTCCACGAGATGCGTGTTGGCGCGGTCAGCATCATGGACTTTCAGGCGCGCAGCAAAAAGACAACTGAAGTCCGACGGAAAGAACTCTTTGATCTGTATATCCGTCGCCATGATCGCATCAATACCTGGGACTTGGTGGACCGCAGCGCCATTTGGGTTATTGGCAGTTACCTGTTTGACAAGCCGCGCAAGATTTTGTACAAGCTGGCTAAGTCGAAAATGATGGCAGAACGACGTACTGCCATCGTGACTACCCTTTATTTCACTGGCAAAGGCGATGTGGAGGATGCTTTCAAGCTTGCCGAAATCATGCTGCATGATAAAGAGGATCTGATCCATAAAGCCAATGGTTGGGCATTGCGTTTTGCAGGTGACAAAGACCGGAAACAGTTGCTGAAGTTTTTAGATAAACATGCCGCCGATATGCCGCGAGTTACGTTGCGGTATGCGATCGAAAAGTTCGAGAAGAAACAACGCGAGCATTATTTGAAATTGAAAGACCAGAAATAGGAGTGAGGATGAGCATCTTTTTTGAGATCCATGTTGATGATGTGGGACGTGCGGTGAAGTTTTATCAGTCTGTTTTTGGGTGGAAGATGAGCCGCAACCCAGGTGTGCCCATTGAGTATTACGACTTTGAAACCGGCGACTCACGAGGTGGATTACTGCAACGACCTGTCAAAGCGCCAGCCCCTGGGCAGGGGACCAATGCGTTCATCTGTTCGTTGGAAGTGGAGAACTTCGATGCAACTGCTGCGAAGATCTTGTCCCTTGGCGGGCAGGTGGCGTTGGAAAAATTCCCGGTCATTGGCAGATGCTGGCAGGGATACTTTATTGACACAGAAGGCAATACCTTCGGCATCTTTGAAGTGGATGAAAACGCTGGCAAGTGAGAGCGTATGAATCAATATCTTGTTTTGCTGCGCGGAATTAACGTCGGTGGAAAGAACATTATCAAAATGGCGGATCTGAAAGCCAGTTTTGAGACGATGGGCTTTTCAAATGTCCTGACCTATATTCAAAGCGGAAATGTCGTTTTCCAGTCTGATGAAAAGGACAAAGCAGTCCTGACAACCAAGATCGAAAAGGGACTTTCCAAACGATTTAATTTTGAGGCGAAGGTTGTGGTGATCGCTCAAAAGGAACTGGCTGCCATTGTTAAGTCTGCGCCGAAGGGGTTTGGCAAAGAAGAGAAGAAATACAGATATGACGTTATCTTCTTGAAGGAGCCGCTAACACCAAAGGAAGCAATGGAAAGTGTTAGAGTCCGGGAGGGTGTTGATACAGCGCATGCAGGCAAACAGGCGCTTTATTTTTCACGTCTCATCAGCCGGGCTTCACAAAGTTATCTCACAAAGATCATTGGAATGCCGGTTTATCAGAATATGACCATCCGCAATTGGAACACGACCACGAAGCTTCTAGCATTAATGGAAGGACAAAATGGCTAAGACAAATTTCCAATCCATTGACGAATATATTGCGGCTTGCCCGCCAGACTCGCAAGCCTATTTGCAACAGATTCGAAAGTTGATCCACACACTCGTGCCGGATGCAAAAGAGAAGATCAGTTATCAGATGGCAGCGTTTGAACGGAACGGTAAGAACTTGATCCATTTTGCGGGATGGAAAAAGCATGTGTCGTTGTACCCGGTTCCGGCGGGGAGCGAGGCGTTCGAACGTCAAATTGCAAAATATGTGGATGGCAAAGGGACGGTGAAATTTTTGCTCGATGAGCCGCTTCCCATCAAGTTAATTGAAAGAGTCGTCAAATTACATTTAGTTGTAAATAAGAAGAAAGCTAAAGGAGATTGAAATGAATAAGATTGTTCCAAGTTTGTGGTTCGATATGCAATGCGAAGAGGCGATGAACTATTACGTTGATACGTTCAACGGTGCACCGCACAAAAAACAAGAGTCAAAGATCGTTTCCATCACCCGTTATGAAAAGGGGATGGAAGCTCCCGGCACAGAACAGATGTTAGGTAAGGTCATTACCGGCATTTTCGAACTGGCTGGACAGCGTTATATGGCGCTCGATGGCGGACCGGCATTCAACTTTACCGAAGCCATTTCGTTCTATGTGGAATGCGAAGACCAGAAAGAAGTGGATTATTTTTGGAGTAAGTTTTCTGCCGTTGCTGAAGCGGAGCAATGCGGCTGGTGCAAGGATAAGTTCGGCTTGTCGTGGCAGATCGTTCCGAAGCAATTGGGCGAGTTGATGGGTACTCCTGATCCGGTCAAGTCAACACGTGTTATCAATGCCATGCTCAAGATGAAAAAGATCATTGTTGCAGATCTACAAAAGGCGCATGACGAAGCATAGCTCATGAGAAAAATTGTAGTACTTGAACATATCTCCCTTGATGGGGTTATTCAAGCTCCAGGCGGTCCTGAGGAAGACACCAGCGGCGGCTTTGCTTTTGGAGGGTGGATATCGCCGTATTCCGATGAGATTAGCGGATCGCTTTTGAGAAAGCAGATGGACAGTCCGTTCGATTTGCTGCTGGGGCGAAAGACCTTTGAGATATGGGAACCATATTGGCCGCAACATGCGGATGCATGGCCAAATGTCAACACAGCGACCAAGTATGTTGCTTCGAATACAAGGACGTTCAGCCAATGGCAGCCATCTGTATTTTTGAACGGCGATGTTGCAGATAAAGTCGCCAAGATCAAGCAGCAGCAAGGACCAGATCTGCACCTGTGGGGGAGTGGAGATCTCCTTCAGACGCTTATCAAGCAAGATCTGGTAGATATATTCTGGCTGATGATCTACCCGGTGACGTTGGGTAGTGGGAAGCGCTTGTTTGCTGATGGCACGATCCCTGCGGCGTTCAAGGTGACCGAAAGTACAACCACGTCGAAAGGCGTCATTGTTGTAAGTTATGAGCGTGACGGCGCAATCACAACCAATTGAAAGAGTCTGGAAGGCTCGGTTCTTAACCACAAAGGCACAAAGACACTAAGCGTGAAGAACAATAAGACTTAGTGCCTTTGTGCCTTAGAGACTCCGTATTTTTTCAGCAGCTCTATGCTAAACCTTTTGAACTTTCTTGCGTTCGTCATCCCATAGTTTGGCAAAGCGTTCAAAGGCATTGGCAATGATCTCCAATTCACTTTCAGAATAGCTTGAGATCAATTCATCTTGTGCGTTCCTTGCTGACTCAAACCATGACGCAGCCTTTTCACCGCTCGATGGTGCAGGAGCAATGAGTGTCCCACGGCGGTCATTGGGATTGGGTCGGCGTTCGATCAAGCCCGCCCTTTCGAGCCGGTCGAGCATGGCGGTCGTTGCACCTGAGGTGAGACCCGTAAACCTGGAAAGTTCAGAGGGTGTGGCAATGCCTTTTTGGAAGAGAAGCCTGAGACATTCCATGTCGGTCACATTGAGCCCAGCCCATTCACTCATGGCATTTCTGAATAGTGTCAAATTAACGCCATAATCCCTTACTGCCATTAGGGCTCTTTTTTTCAATTCTGTCTTTGTTGGTTTCGTCATAAAAATTTACCCTTGACACTGTCTTTATTTTGAAGTATCTTTATTATAAAGATAAATTGATTTATGTGCAAGGTATCAAACCAATACAAATTCAGATAGGAGATTTTATTATGAGCCCAAAGGCAGATACGAAAAAATCCACCAAAACATCAGGTGG
>JBEBCV010000329.1:0-9597 GCA_041157505.1 Chloroflexota bacterium
CCGTCTGTGGGAAAAGTGTTTGAGCTGTACTTAAAACGCTCGCGGCAACCTTGTCATTATTGATGACAGGTGCTGTGACCTGTTTCATCTCGATCTCTACATGGCAGCCCATTGCAGCTGCCGTGCTGCGGACGATCGCATCAAAGCGTTCGTGTACCAGTTTTCGGATCGCTGGTTCAAAGGTGCGGATGGTGCCGCCAAGCTCGGCTGTTTGTGGAATGATATTGAACGCGGTGCCAGAGTGAAATGTGGTGACACTTATGACAGCCGGTTTCAACGGTTCGACGTTGCGCGCCACGATGCTCTGTAAAGAAGTGACGATCTGTGATGCGCACACAATGGGGTCAATGGTTGTTTCCGGCGCTGCACCATGACCACCCTTGCCGGTGATTTTGATGCTGAAAAGATCTGCCCCCGCCATGACCGGACCTTCAGCCACATGCACCCAACCCAACGGTTTGTCATTCCAGAGATGCAGCGAAAGGGTCTTCTCCACTTTGGGACCTTCAAGCACGCCGTCGCGCATCATCATCAATGCGCCGCCGATCTCTTCGCCGTTGGTGCCTTCTTCAGAAGGTTGAAAACAGAATTTGATATTGCCAGCCAGTTCGTTCTTGCGTTCATTCAAGATTTTTGCCACGGTAAGACCAATGGCGGTGTGACCATCATGCCCGCAAGCGTGCATCACGCCGGCATTTACAGACGAATATTCTGCACCAGTGTCTTCCGTGATGGGCAAAGCGTCCATATCGAAGCGCAGAAGAATGGTAGGACCGGGTTTGGAGCCTTCGAGAAAACCGACCACACCGGTCTTGCCAACGCCTTTGGTCACTTCAAGCCCAAGGGCTTCCAGTTCTTTAGCAACAATACCGCCTGTGCGTATCTCGCGGAATCCGAGTTCGGGGTGCTTGTGAAAGTCTCGCCGCATGGCTTGGGTGTAGGGGAAAAGATCTTGGGCTTGTTTGAGGAAGGGGTTTGTCATTTTATTATCTCTCAATGGAATTTAAGTCAAAGATCGAAAGTTGAAGGTCACTTGTATTTCGACCTTTGACTTTCGACTCATTTAGCTGTATTTCACAACTCGAAACTTTTCTTCATAGCGCGGATTTTCATCCGTACTGTCTTCAGTGCGGCGGGACTTTAGGCGTTCGATGAGTTTGTCCACATCCTGCACTTGCGATTTGTGCTGCAAGATCCCCTGCAATTTTATCTCCCAGGTATCGGTCACATCAAACACGATATTGGGTTGGTTGGTGAGTGAGCACCAAACTTCCTTGGGCATATGGGGTTCGAAGCCCTGTGCAAGCAGGTCTGGAAAATAAGCTGGGTTGCCCGCTGCGGGGAAAACCGCATCGAGCACGACTTGTCCGCAGGCGCGGTGATCGGGATGGTTGATGCCATAAAGCGCGAATAGATTTTGCGGGTCGCAGGTGACGAGGATGTCGGGCTTGTGTTTACGGATCTCGCGCACAATGTCTCGGCGGAGATTAAGGTCTGGGATGAGGTAGCCATCCGGCAGGTCCATGAAGAGAGGCGGCTGAGCTCCGATGACCTTGGCCGCTTCGGCTTGTTCAATGTGACGGATCCCGCACAACTTCTCGGGAGTCATATCCGGTGTGGTGGTGGGATTAAAACCTTTATCGCCGCAGGTCAGCAGCAAGTATTGAATGGTGTGACCTTCGCGTGCCCATTTTGCAAGACTTGCACCACAAAAAAATTCTGGATCATCGGGGTGAGCCAGAATGACCAGAATTTTTTGCTTGGTTTCCCAAGTGTTAGTTTGCTCGGGCATTTTTATTGTTCTTGGCCTTGCCGCAGGTGCAACCGCCGCCTTCGTGACGGTCGCAGGGCGCTTCAGATTTTCGGCGCAGGGCTTCAAGTTCATCCCACGGTTGGATCTCTTCGCGCAGGAAGGTGTGATGTTGTGGGCGCTCCCCTTCAACTTCGATCAACACGGTCACCTTGTCGCTCATGGGCAAAACATCAATGACCTTGCCTTCACCTTTGGGTGTGACCACCCGTTTGTTGCGTTTGGGCAGGGTCTTGCGTGCTTCTACATATTGCTCATATTCATAAATGAGACAGCAGCGTAAACGTCCGCACATGCCGGTGATCTCATCGGGCGTGAGCGAGATGCCTTGTTCCTTGGCCATCTTGATCGAGATGGGTGAGAAATCTGTCAGGAACTTGGAGCAGCAGCGGGTTTCGATCCCGCAGGCGCCCATGCCACCGATCAGTTTCGCCACATCTCGCGGACCGATCTGGCGCATCTCAATGTGGGTATTCGGATACAGGTCTGCCATATCTTTGCGCAGAGACTTAAGATCTACTTTTTCTTCCTGTTCGGTACTGAAAAGGAAAGCAAGGCGTGACCCATCGTAGTTATATTCTGCGGCAACGACCTTGATGGTTTCGAGCAAGCCCAGTTCTGAAGCGCGGGCGCGGCAGTTGATCATGGCTTCGGTCTGTTTATTGCGCCATGACTGCTGGAGGAGCAGGTCGCGCGGGGTGGCGCGACGCTCTACGGATTTCCAGCCGCCTTCAGGTTTTGGAGGGGCTTCCTGTAAAACCTGCACAACCTCGCCGAGGTGACGTCCGCGCGAAGTATCGACGATAACGTGTTCACCTTTTTGAAGGTCTGGCAGGGAGGAGGAATCAAAGTGATAGATCTTGCCGATGGGGGTAAATCGTACACCGATAATGTTTTTAACGTCTGTTTGCATGGGCGTAATTATACCTGAGACGTTCAGACGTCAGGAGTGTTTTGGGAAAGGCAAAAGTTAGGGAGGTAAATGCTACCCCGATGGAAACTTAATAAAGAAAAGACCCTGAGTTCTCTGTGAACTCAGGGTCTTTTGAAGATTTACCCGAATGAAATGCCCAGGTCGATCGCTGTCAGGACGATATCGGAATCCATGGGTACCATTTTCATTTTACCCATCGCCTCTGAGATCGGCACATATTTGACGTGTGGCGGGTCGAGCGCGACCATAACCCCGGCTTGACCTTCTTCTAAACCGCGTACAGCAGCGGCGCCAAAGCGCAGGGCGGTTAGACGATCGAATGAAGTGGGTGAACCTCCACGTAGCAGATGCCCAAGCACGACCACTCTGGTTTCTTTGCCAGATATGGCGTGGATCTCTGCTGCCACTTTTTCACCGATACCGCCAAGGCGTTCTGCGCGCCCGGCTTCATGCTCCAAAACGGAAACTCCGCCGCCTTTGGGGGTTGCGCCTTCTGCCACAACAACAATGGTGAATTTGTTTCCGCTCTCTTCGCGTTCACGGATCTTTTCCACCACCTTGTGAATATCATAAGGACGTTCTGGGATGAGGATGACATCTGCTGAGCCGGCTACACCTGCATGCAGGGCGATCCAACCAGCGTAGCGTCCCATCACTTCAACGACCATCACACGTCCATGCGATGCGGCTGTGGAATGCAAGCGATCGAGCGCCTCTGTTGCGAAGCCGACGGCAGTATCGAAACCGAAGGTGACATCGGTCTTATCCAGGTCATTGTCGATCGTTTTGGGGACCGAGATCAGACGCAGCCCCTTCTTTGCTAGAACATTCGCGATCGCCAAAGAACCATCCCCGCCGACCGTGATCAGTGCATCAATGTGATGCAGGCGAAAGCCACGCACGACCTCATCGGTCCGATCTACTTCTTCAATTGTGCCATCCGGTCGAGCGATCGGATACTTCATTGGGTTGTTGCGATTGCTGGTTCCAAGGATCGTCCCACCGAGGTGAGTAATGCCGCGCACACGTTGACGGGTGAGGGGAACAAAGCCGCCATCGGGATATTCTTCTGGCGAGAGAATGCCGTGAAAACCATCGAGAACTCCATATACATCCCAACCGCGTTTGATCGCCGAAAGTGCCGCAGCACGGATGACCGCATTTAAACCGGGGGCATCACCGCCGCCGGTGCTGATCGCGATTTTCTTGATATTGCCAGACATAGATTGCTCCTGCGATAAGGGTATTATCCATTGATAAACGTGCTTATCTAATTTATGAGATTTTTTATCAAAGAAGATTATAGTCCCAAGACATCCAGATGAATGGAAACATCCGCCAAAATGACCCAATCAGAGACGGAAGTCATTCAAATGGGAAGAAACAAGTCATAAAAATTATCATTGAAGAGCAATATTCCGATCAAGGCTGGCTGGGTATACTCGCTCGAATGAAAAAGGTAGAGACCTTCGATAAGATCGCTCTGTTGCGAAAGGCGTTCAATGGATTGGCTGAAGACGAGCTGAAAGAAATGGCTGCGTTGACCGAAGTGCGCACCTATCCAGCGGGTCATGTTTTGTGCCGTGAGAATGCCTACGAAGAAACCTTTTATGTCATTGCGGATGGCAATGCTGTGATCAGCAAACACATCAGCGATCAGGAAGGCGAACGGGTTCTGCGTATCGTTGGCAAAGGTGACTTGGTCGGTGAGATGGCATTGATCCAAAATGCTCCGCGTTCGGCGACCGTAAGAACCAGCACCGAACTGACCGTGCTTGAAATGGACAAACCGCATTTCGAAACCATGCTGAGCCGTAGTCCACACATGGCGCTGGATATCATCCGCATCACGCTCGACCGGTTGCGTGAGAACGACCAGATGATGATCGCTGACCTGCAGAAAGCCAATAAGATCCTGCGCCAGCTAGACCGCAACAAACTTGAATTTATTCAAGTGGCTGCCCATGAACTGCGCACCCCTATGACCGTCCTCAAGGGCTATGCCAACCTCCTCAACTCCTCGCCTGATGTTCAAGCAAATGCCACCCTCAGCACTGTAACGGATGGCATCCTCAAAGGCACCGACCGTATGCATGCTGTGGTCAACACCATGTTGGATATCACCCGCATCGACAGTGATGACCTGGTCTTGCGAGCTTCGCCAATCTTATTGAAACAATTGGTGCTGGAAGTCATCAGCGGTTTGACCAAAGCCGCCTCCGACCGGACCATTGAACTGGTCCACATCCCTGGAACGGATACTCCCCTCATCCACGGTGACCCAGGGTTGCTGCACAAAGCGCTGTATCACCTGATCGTAAATGCCATCAAGTACACGCCCGATGGCGGCAAAGTGACCATATCCACGCGTCCGGCTCAAGTGGAGAATGAAACGCCAGGCGTATTGATCAGTGTGCAAGATACTGGTATCGGCTTGGATGCCGAGCATCATGACCTCGTCTTCGAGAAGTTCTATCAAGCCGGGCATGCTGCCATCCATTCTTCTGGTACCACAAGCTTCAAGGGCGGCGGACCAGGCTTGGGTTTGGCGATCGTGCGCGGCGTAGCAAAAGCGCACCGTGGAAAAGCATGGGTGAAAAGTGCCGGGTTGGATGAGGCTAATTTACCGGGCAGTACCTTTTATTTGTGGCTGCCAGTCTGAAAAAATAAAAAAAATAGGACGCGGATTTACGCCGAGAACGCGGATACTTAGAATTTTCTCCGCGTTATTCTGCGCTCGTCAGCGTCCCAAATTAGGATACAGACTTATTGCTATAAAGGCTTTCGATAGATCATATTGCGCCGGACTTCTTTATAGCCCAAGCCTTGATAGAGACTCAAAGCGCCGCTGGGGTTTTCAGCATCGACACCGAGCGCGGTTTCGGTCATGCCCATCTTTTTGAACATGGCAATGCTTTGGATGACAAGCGATCGTGCCAAGCCGCGCTTGCGCCACGGTCTGCGGACGGAGATGGCTTCGGTGTAGCCGCGTTTGCGTTGATATTCGATATTCTCAGCGCTGTTGACGAAGTTGAGCACCTGTCCGGCGATCTGGTCACCATCCCAGGCTACCTTCCACAAATTAGGGTTGAAATCAGGCTCTTCAGACCAACGCATGAACTCTTCGAAACTTTGTTCGTTGAAGCCCCAGTGATCGCGGAAGGCTTCTGTGTGTGCCTCATATACGGATCGGTAGTCGGCTTCCGTTACCGGGCGGACTTGCAAGCCAGCGGGCAGGGGCGCATCGGCAAGCGGCTCGTTGATGTCACGAGTCATCTCGAAGAAGTAGCGGGTGGCGGTATACCCCTGGCTTTCGAGCAAGGCCACCCAGCCTTCAGCGGTGCCATTCGCCCACATGGAGAAGACTTTGGTTTCGGGTCCGGTGTGAGCCGCGGCGATCTGACGCATACGCTCTTCCGCATATTGGAACATGGCGGTGCCGATCCCTTTCCGTCGCCATTCAGGCAGCAGAAAGCCGACACAGCTATAAGTAAACGTGAGCCCGTCGTTGAGCTTGTCCCACCAAACGCGTTGATAGCCGATGACCTCGCCATTCATTTCGGCAAAGAGCATATCGGTGTAGGGGTCACAGTTGGTGAGGTGACTGTAATTGCGCTGCACATCTTCGAGCGAGTCGGTACGTTCGACCTGGTCTACATGTTTGCTGCCTTCGATAACCGCCAGCATTTTGGGGTAATCACTTTCCCCGGCAAAGCCGCGAAAAGTAAGACCCGCAATGGCAGGGGCGTTCTTGACTTGGATTGCTTGTAAAGTGGACATTCATTCTCCTTGAATCTTTTTAATTATATACCCGCCTTGTTTTTTGTTTGAGATCCATATGGGAGGCAAGCTCCGCGATATTACTTAAACGCACTGCTGCATCATGCAGAAAACGCTGATGGTTCGCTTTTGTCAGCACCGATCAGCGTTCTCTATGATTGAAATAAGGGCTGGTAGATGCAGACCTAATTATTGTTCGAATTTTTCCACCCACTGAATATCACGTTCTGCCTGCTCGATCTGACGAGTGAGAGCGGCGGTGGTGGTTTCACCTGCCCTGAGCTGGGCTTCACGGTTGTAACGGATTTTACGGCGTTCACGGCTGGCACCATCGAAGACATTATCCATCAGGGCTTCCTGCGGTTTGTTCATGCGCGGACCGCGTACCACTTGTGTGATCTCACGTTTTTCTTCTTGAAGTTTTCGCTTGCGGGTGCGTAGCTCCACCAAAAGGACCTGCTTTTCTTCAGGCGATCTGGGTGTGAAGTCCAGCATATCCTGTAATTGATTAATGGCTTTGCTCAACCCGCCTTTAGAGGTCTTGCGGTCTTCAAGTTGCTGCACCAATGCTTTTTCTTCCTTGCTGATGCCAAGCAAACCACCTAGCACCTTTTTCGAGCGGTCGTATTTGAGCTTCTCAAGAGACTGGGCTTGGTCGGCGATCTCTGCTTCCATTTCACGAAGGACGCCTTTCAACCGTTCAATCTCGATGACAGCTCGTTCGCCCCAGTCCTTTGCTTCAGAAAAGGTGCCAAGCGAAAGCATTCTCGTTAGCAATTCCTGCAAACCTTCATCATATAGTGCATGGATGGCATTCATACAGTTGATGTCCTAACGTGTATATCGGATTTTAAATGAATCAAGCCATGCAGAATTCAAAAGTTCACCCGGGAGCGGCTAACAGATCTGTTTGTTCTCTACTGGCAATTCGAAGTTTCGGCGGTGACGTTGGTTGGCGACTCGCCGCTGGCGTTGAATGCAGCCACCGTATAGAGATACGAGCCAGGAGCAGGGGCAATATCATCATAGACCGTAGAGCCGGCGGGCAGGTCGGTCAGCTTTTCGCCGTCGCGATAGATGCGGTAGCCTTCTTCGCCGTCGGCTTTGTCCTTCCACGTCAGGCTGATGCGGGTGATGCCGCCGCTGCAATCGTAGGCATAGCGCAGATCACCAGGCGCAGGCAGATTGCCAGTGGAGGGAGTTCCAACATTGGTCAATACCCCAACAATGAGCACATGGTCGCCTTGTTCATCGACCAGTTTGAATGACGTTTCGTATTCTCCGGCTTTGGCAGGCGCTGTCATTTGAATGTTGATGGTGAGCGTTTCACCCGGTTTCACAGTATAGCCCTGCGGCATGACGGGAATGCTATCTTGTGTGGTGAGGCGTTCGCCCGAGTCAAAGGTCATGCGGTAGGTGTCATCCCAAATGCAGGTGCCGTTGTTCTCAAGCACCCACGACATGACAAAACTGCTGCCAGGCGGGAGGCGCTTATCCACTTCCTTCTTATCATAGGTGACATTGTTGCGCGTCCAGGTGACGATCTTGTTACTTTGTTCGCAGGTTGCCGGAGCAGATGGGCTGGCTGCAAAGCCAGGCGAACCAGCGGGAGGTCCTTCAAGGGTGGCGGTGGCGTTGATGGCGGCGGGAGTGGCAACAGACGCGGTCAGCACCGCTTCCACGGTTTGCGCGGCGGAGGTGGCAAGGGTATTGCCATCTTCAGGCGCAGGCACTCCCAGGTTGCAGGCTGCCAGAAGGAGACTGAGGGATACAAGCCAATAGTGCGAGATTCGGTTCACGGGTGGTTTCCTTTATAGTTGGCAAAAGAAGTATGTTTAAATTATAGTCTCGATGCGCTTGCTGATAAACTGTGAAATTATCTAAAACAGCAAGTTCAGTCTCGGGTACACTCAAACCTTGCGAGGGCTTTCCATGTCATATACGTATGAAATTAATACAGAACTGGGGTTGAATTTTTTTATAGTGGCAGGAGAAATCCCGATCAAACAGCTAGCGGATCTGGAGCAGGTAACCTTCAATGACCCTGCACGCCGACCGAATATGAAGATCATTGCCGACATGCGGCTTGCCAGTCTCGATGTGGATATGGACAGCATTAAACATTTTCTTTCGAGGAACCGCGATTTGAACAGAACAGGTTGGGAACTGGAAATGACCGCTGTTGTTACTCATAATCGTATGCTGGTCACTCTTGCGGAAGCCTACGAACTGATGGGGATCGACCTGCCTTTAAAATTGAGGATTTTTGGAACACTTGAAGATGCTGTGGATTGGTTGCAGTTGAGCGAGGCAAAAGACCATGTGCTTGCCATTCGCCAGCATCTCTTGGAAAGGATCACACCCAAACCGTAATGATCGAGTCATTAGCTTGAGGCAATCGCCTGTCAGCTTGGTTGGAGCGTGGGTTAAGGTTGTAGCGGATATTTAATTTTTTGGGGGTTGGAAACTATACTTTATGACATTATATTGGCGATTGCCTTTATAATGGTCTAAACAAGAGAGATCAATTCATAATCTCTATGCCCTTGTAGACATTCTGGGACATTCACCCAGAAGACCGACCTAGCGTCGAAATAAACACTCAAACTAAAAAGGTTACTACAATGCCATACTCGTATGTGATCGATGAAGACCTGGGGCTGGTCTATTATTTAATTACGGGGTACGTTACAGGGAAAGAACTTTTGAATTTAGATGCGGCAGCGTTTAACGACCCTGCCCGGCGTCCAAACATGAAGATCATTACCGATATTCAACTCGCGAGTGTTGATGTGGATATGGACAGTATCAAAGCCTTGTTGTCTAAAAACCGCGAATTGGACAAGAGCGGGTGGCAATTGGAGGCAACTGCATTTATTACCCACAACCACTTGTTGGTTTCTCTTGCCAGTGCCTATGAACTGATGGGGATCGACTTGCCATTAAGATTAAAAATTTGCCAAACCATCGATGAAGCTGTGGAATGGCTGGAGTTGAACGAGGTGAAAGATCGTATACTCCTCATTCGCCAACAGCTTCTGGATAAGACCACACACACTCCCTAAATATTATT
>JBEBCV010000330.1:0-3268 GCA_041157505.1 Chloroflexota bacterium
CGAACGACATATAAACTTTTTTGAATGTTTGGCTGACCTTGGGCATATCCCACCGCAAGGCGGGCAGGGATGCCCAAACTGCGCAGCATGAGAACCTGTGCAGTGGCATAGTAATTACAAAACCCTCGCTTGGCATCAAAGAGAACATATTCGAGGGGGTCCACGGTTTCATTCGGCAGATAGATGACACTGGTATATTCGATCTCTCTGCGCAGATAGTTTGTGATCGCCACAGTTTTGTCATAAGGCGTATCGTACGGACCTGCAATCCGTCGGGCGAGTTCTTTAATACGCGGCGAGAAATTTTCAGGCAGCTGAAGGTATTTTTCTGTTACCCAATCTGGATAATTCTGCCCGGTTGCTCGCAGTTCTTCCGCCGTTGGGTTGGCAAGCATTGCACTGGTGCGATACAGCTCCCCTGATTTGAATGGGGGAGAGGCGCGGATCGCCATAATATCGAGGACTGCATCTTCTCCCGACTCAGCAGAAATATCGGAGGAGAGAAGAATGGTGTTGTGATTTACCCAAATCGGTTGTGGCGGCGTATAAACGATGCTTTGCCCGGCGGCCATTACATCAAAGGTAAAAGCGAGGCGTTGGCGATTGATACTGTCTGGAATTTCCATATCGCCTGTCGTGGAATTCTGGCGAATCTCCGCATCACTGGTGGTAAGCCAGCGCCCATTTTCGTAATAGTCATAAACCTGTCCACGCCAATACAGGCGCGGAAATTTCTTTGCTTCTAAAGGGACATACACATGAAAAACAACCAAATTGCTTTGTGGAATGCGTGTTCCAAGGGCAAGGTCTGTTCGAAAGTTTCGTGCTTTTGGCTGGCTTTCTTTTTCGACTGAAGCAAATACATTCGTGAAGCGGTCTTGCGGAAAGACCTCGCCATACACCTCGCGCCATATCTCCTTACCTTGTGTAGTTGCAGGCAAGATGTAAGGGGTTCCCCATGCCAGTAAGATCAAAACTACAGCGACCGCTACAGTGGTATTCGTGATGTCCAACCCGCTGTCACTTGGTACTTGTACCCGGGCTTTTGCCCACTTTCTGCGGTCGGCAAGATATTTCAATCGGCTTAGCAACAACAGCGCAAGGAAAAAATATACCCCAAACATCCAGGTGTAATCCTGGCTGGAGTAATGATAGATGTGGATGATCAACATCAACACACCGTTCGGCAAAACCGTCCCCAGATAACTTGCGTGACGTGTCAACTGAAAACCGCTGTACAAACTGGCAAACCAATATGGAATGCATAGCAGTGCGACCACAAAGAACTGGTCTTCCACCGCTCTGCCTGCAAAAAGTTCGCCAAGGTCGGTGAACAACCCCCCGAATAAGATCGTGAGTTTTTCTAATAAATATGTTTGGTCATCATCAAATGGAATTGCCCCCAATAACTGCCAAATAAGAATGGCTATGGTGTAACCAATGATCAAAAGGGTCACACTGCGTTTTTTATGGCGACTGAATCCCAGTGCAAGTCCGAGCCCAAACCCAATAACGGCCACATTGCGGATCTGTCCCAGTCCTTCTGTCCAATCTGCGGTTTGTAACCGCCAGGCAGAGAAGAGAACAGCAAAAAGCATAATGAGGCTGGAGGGCCAGTCCCAAACCCGCGTGGGAGTCTTTTCCATTCTTTGAGTGTACAATGGGTGGTATTGTTACGTCAATTGACTTGCTCGAAAAAACCCTACTGGAGGACTGTATGCAAGCCTTAATCGATTTTGGCGTGTCTCTTGTAATAGCACTTCAACGCTTGGGTGAGTGGCAAATACCAATTATGGATTTCTTCAGCCAACTTGGCACGGAAGATTTCTTTTTTATTGTCTTACCGTTGGTATTTTGGAGTGTTGACTCGGCATTGGGTATTCGAATTGCATTTATTCTCATTGCAAGCAGTTATATCAATCTGATCGGTAAGGTAAGCTTTGCAGGTCCGCGCCCATATTGGGTTAGTTCTCACATCCAACCGTGGTGGCCCGAAACTTCCTTTGGCGTTCCATCGGGGCATGCTCAGCACGCCATGAGCGTTTGGGGCATCATTGCAGTGTACAAAAAACAAAAGTGGATCACGATCGTCTGCGCAGTCCTGATCTTTATGATCGGTTTTTCACGCCTTGTTCTCGGCTCACACTTTCCACATGATGTGGTCCTTGGCTGGTTATTGGGCGCATTTTTGTTGTGGGTGTACATCCGTTATTGGGACACGATGATCAACTGGCTTTCTGGTTTGACATTTCAGCAGCATGTTGGCATTGCATTTTTAGTTTCGTTGATCCTCATCGGTTTAGGATTAGCCGTTACAGGTTGGCGGAGTGATTTCCAAATCCCAGAGTCCTGGATAACAAACGCGCTTCGTTCCGGTATCGCGCCTGATCCGATCGACCCGAACGGTGTCTTCACCTCAGCTGGGACATTCTTTGGTCTGGCATTAGGTGCGGCGTGGACCCATCTTCGAGGTGGCTATCAAGCGGAAGGTCCGGTTTTGAAGCGTGTGCTTCGTTATGTCATTGGCTTATTGGGGGTTATCATCCTCTGGCAAGGATTGGGAGCGGTCTTTCCACGTGGTGATGGCTTGTTGGTATATTCACTCCGTTTCCTCCGATATACCTTGGTGGGATGGTGGATCTCGGGCGGAGCACTATGGATCTTCCAATATTTCAAATTAAGTACACCGTCCTCCCGCTCATCTTCCATCTGATATAATGCGCGTGTCCAATTTATAAGTGGAAATAAAGTAGTTAAATGGTTCAGCCTTTGCTGAAAATTTTTACGTATTGCAGGTGAATGGATTTCAATGACGCTGGATAAAGGCACTCTTATACATAATCGCTATCGTATTGTAGACATCCTTGGGCAGGGGGGGATGGGATCGGTCTACCGCGCTGTGGATGAAAATCTTGGTGTGGCTGTAGCGCTTAAAGAAAATCTATTTACTACGGATGAATATGCCCGCCAATTCAGGCTTGAGGCTGTCATCCTTGCCAACCTGCGTCACCCAAATCTGCCACGAGTTTCTGATCATTTTGTATTGGGGGATATGGGTCAGTATTTGGTGATGGATTTCATTGAAGGCGAAGACTTGCGATATCGCATGGAACGCCTCGGTATGCTTGTTGAGGATGATGCGGTTCACATAGGCGCTGCCATGTGTGATGCATTGGCATATCTTCATACTCGTAAACCCCCCATCCTGCATCGTGATATCAAACCGGGTAATGTGAAGATCTCGCCAGATGGACATATTTATCTGGTG
>JBEBCV010000331.1:0-3323 GCA_041157505.1 Chloroflexota bacterium
CTCATCCAATACACCCTGGGTTGCTTGCAGACGTTGTACCAGGCTGCTAAGTTGATTAATATCCACAGGTTTTTGGAGGAGCAAGTCTGGTTCGACAGGTAAACTATCTGCATAAGGAGCATACGCTGTAATAACAACCACTGGCACGCGCATAAGTCTTTCATCATCACGCATCCGTTTTAGGATCTCAACTCCTGACATTCTTGGTAGTTGTAAATCCAATAGAACGATATTCGGACGCATGATCTCAAGGCGATCCATGGCTTCTTTGCCGTCCAAAACGATCTCCGTTTGGTAACCGGCAATGTCCAAGACATGCCTGAACAAAGCTACAATATCGCGGTCATCTTCAATAATTAATGCAATAGGTTTATCCATAAGCTCACTCTTGATCTAATAATATTATAACCATAATACGACTTTCATAAGTCATTCGAGACACTCTTTCAGTCTTTTTATCATACAATTACAATGTATAGAAACCAGATGAACTCACTCAAAGCTCTCCGTCTTGATCAAGAAAAAGATTTATCGATTATATCTATTGTTGGAGCTGGCGGTAAAACCACTGCCCTCTTTCAATTAGCACGTCAGCTACTTGAATTGAAACCGCGCGTCCTTGTTACAGCAACAAGTCACCTTGGCACTTGGCAAACTCAATTTGCAGACCATCACATCATCGTTGATGAAAAATCAGATATCCAACTTACTTTCGCAGGGATAATCCTGATTACTGGAAAAATTGAAAACGAGAGAACAACTCCAATATCGCAAAGAGTCCTAGATTGGCTATGCGAAATATCGAAGGCTGACAAAATCCCTTTGCTCATTGAGGCAGACGGCTCACGTCAAAGATCTCTGAAAGCTCCCGCAGACCATGAACCACCTATTCCTGATTTTACAGAATTGGTTCTGCATGTTTCTGGGTTGAGTGCCCTTGGCAAACCTTTGATTGAAGAAAATGTCCATCGCGTAGAAATCTTTTCCCAGATCACAGAGCGTGGAATTGGTGAATCAATCACAACCCAGGACCTTCTTAAAATCCTCACCCACCCCAAAGGTGGCTTGAAAAATGTACCTGTCAATGCAAAGCGTGTTGCAGTGCTCAACCAAGCCGATACACCCGAGTTGCAATCAATTGGTGGAAGTTTGGCGCGCGAATTATTGAATGACTATGGAGCTGTCATTGTTTGTTCTCTTGAAAACAACATACTTCACCTTATTGAGAAAACTGCTGGCATAATTCTGGCAGCGGGAACCTCAAGCCGTTATGGACAATTCAAGCAATTATTGGATTGGAAGGGTAAGCCCTTTATTCGACAAGTGACAGAAACCGCGCTTCAAGCCGGACTTGAACCTGTGGTGGTGGTTACTGGCTTTCGCCACACCGATGTCGCATCTCACCTACAAGACCTGCCCATTAGACTTATTCACAATCCCGATTTTGAGCTGGGACAAAGTACTTCAATCAAAGCAGGAATCCACTCCCTTCCGCAGCACATCGGAGCAGCTGTCTTTCTTTTGGCAGACCAGCCACAAATCCCCACTGAAGTGATCCGCGCATTGGTTGAAGCCCACGCAGGTGAACGTCCCTCTATCCTAGCACCCTTGGTATTGGAAGAACGCAGAGCAAATCCCGTTCTCTTTGACCGGGTTACCTTCCCAGATTTGTTGAATTTGACAGGCGATATTGGTGGACGTGGAATCTTTGACAAGCATAGAGTAACCTACCTACCCTGGCATGATGATATTCTAATTTTCGACGTGGACAAGCCAGATGATTACGAACGTCTGAAAAATATCGAATGAGCACGATTTCCGCCATTATTCTCGCTGCTGGAAAATCCATTCGCATGAGACAACAAAAAATGCTGATGCCTTGGGGTAATACGACCGTGCTTCAGAACGTAATACATACGATCCAGAAATCAGGAATTTTAGATATCGTCGTAATTACTAACTCTGAGATCGCATCGGAGGCTATGAAGTACGGTGTGCAAATTGAGATCAACAATGATGGTGAAATGCTGACATCACTTCAACTTGGCTTGTTAGCCCAAAAATCGTCAGCGAAGGCAGTATTGATATGCCTTGGCGACCAGCCCCAAATCGAGGAAAGAAGCGTGCGGAGCGTATGCGAAGCTTTCCAAAAAAGCGGGTCAAATCTCGTTGTACCCAGTTTTAAGTTAAGAAGAGGACATCCATGGCTGGTGTCGAGGGAGTTGTGGGCAGAAATTGTCTCAATTCAAGACGGAACCATGCGGGATTTCATGAATGCCCATACAAAAGATATCGAGTATGTGAATTTAGACACACCCAGCATTTTGCAAGACCTCGATACACCTGAGGATTACTTGAAATATAAACCACCCATGTGATACACTCGCTCAACTTTTGGTAATGGGAGTCGGCATGAAATATTTTGTGATCGTCAATCCAACATCGGGGCGCGGACTTGGAGAAAAATCCATTCCGCAGATTGAATCTTTTTTGAAAGAACACGGTTTTGATTTCAAGTTGGAGCGCACAACTGGGGTTTGGCATGCGGCAGAACTTGCTGAAGGTGCTGCCCGCGAAGGCTATGATGTGGTTGTTTGCGCAAGTGGAGATGGGACAGTAAACGAAGCAATCAACGGTATTATGCGTGCAAAAAAAGCGGGACACAACAATGTTGCCTTCACTGTTCTAAGCATTGGCACAGGCAATGATTTTGCAGGCGGTACAGGCATACCTACGAATCTGAATGACAGTTTGATCGCCTTGAAGGCAAATAAGCGAAAGAAGATCGATCTTGGTTTGGTCTCAGGTGGCGATTACCCTGAAGGGCGATATTTTGGCAATGGGATCGGAGTTGGCTTTGACGCAGCAGTGGGTAACGAAGCCATAAAAGTGCGCTGGACACGTGGATTGCTTGCGTATCTGATCGGTGTGATCAAAACTGTCTTTCTATACTACAACCCGGCACAAGTTGAAATTATTTTGGATGACAAAGAAACCATCAGTCAGCGTTCGTTGATGATCTCGGTCATGAATGGACGTCGCATGGGCGGCGGCTTTCAAATGGCTCCCGAATCTCATCCAGACGATGGATTGTTCGATTTGTGTATTGCCGAAACGGCTTCCAAGGGACGCATTCTCCAAATGATCCCCCACTTTATAAAAGGGACGCAAAAAACTTTGCCCGAAATCCAAATGAAACGCGCCAAAAAGGTATCCATCAAATCATTGGATGCTTCTTTCCCCGCTCATGCTGATGGTGAGTTCATTTGTCTCGCAGGCAGGCAACTCACACTCGAACTTCTCCCCCTGGAACTTGAAATCAT
>JBEBCV010000332.1:0-2765 GCA_041157505.1 Chloroflexota bacterium
TTTGTGCATCACGAAAGAACAGTTGGATGAAGGGCTCGCCATCGTCGAGAAAGCGTTGGAAGTTGCAGATAAGCAAGTGAAATAGCTGCCGAAAGTTAGCTCATTAATGAACTTGATTATCGCGGACACAATTTTCGATGATTTTCCCAACCTGGTGTTGGGAGTCGTCATTTTGCACAATATTGATAATTCGCATGTTAACGCAGAGATCACCGCATTATTGCGCCAAGCCGAAGTGGAACTTCCTGCTAAATTTGGTGGCACTCCGGTTATTGACCATCCTCACATCGCAAATTGGCGTGAAACCTATCGGAAATTTGGTGCCAAACCTAAGGATTATCCCTCATCGGTTGAAAACCTAGCGAGAAGGGTTTTGAATGGCGCAACGATTGGACATATAAATAACCTTGTGTCTTTGTACAACACGATTTCACTAAGATACATCCTGCCAGTTGGTGGGGAAGACATAGACAAAATTGCTGGAGATGTCTTTTTGACCAAGGCTGGGGAGAACGAGCCCGCCATTTTTCTCTTAGGCGAGAAGGAAGCACGTGCTCCGCATCCGGGTGAGATTCATTACAAGGATGACAATGGCGCTATTTGCAGACGTTGGAATTGGAAAGAAGCCGATAGAACAAAACTGACGCAAGAAACAAAGAACGCCTTTTTGGTCATTGAATCTTTACCACCTGTTCCGCATACTGTGGTTGAAATCGCTATTCGTGAAATGGCAGATTTAGTCAACAATTATTGTGGTGGTGAAGTTTCAATAGCCTTCCTCGATAAAGACAATCGTGAAGTCAAGTTAATATAAGGTGCCATAGTGTACATTCCAAAATATTATCGTGAAGAAGATCGCAAGGAGATTTTGGCGTTCTTAAAACACAATAATTTTGCCGCGCTGGTAACTTGTGATGGCGAAAGGCCCATTGCAACACATACGCCTGTGGAGATTGTTGAATCTGAAAATGGCTGGATAGTCTATGGACATATTTCACGAGCGAATGCTCAGAAAAAGACGTTCGATGGGCGAGAGGCTTTATTGATTTTTCAGGGAGCACATACATATATCTCGGCACGTTGGTATGACAAGGTAGATGTACCTACATGGGATTACAAGATCGTTCAATTGCAAGGGGTTGTGCGAGAATTGCAGGGTAACGAATTGTTCTCAGTTCTCAGCCGTTTGGTGCAGTCCCATGAAGCAGATACGCATTATCGCCTTGAAAATTTACCCAAAGAATTTGTGCAAAAGGAAATGAATGGTGTGATTGGGTTTGCTTTGCAAGTTACAGGCATAGATGCAGGTTACAAGTTGAGCCAGCCAGAAACTCAGGAAGACCGCAAGAATATTGTCAATGAGCTTGAAAAACGTGGTGATGAATATTCAATGGAAATTGCAAGATCGATACGCGAGCGTAATCACGCTGGAAAATAAACAGGAGAACTTATGGAAATCCTAAATTACATCAACGGCGAATGGGTAAAACCTGCTGTAAAAGAATATTTTGATGTCATCAATCCCGCTACAGGGTTGGTGATCGCAAAGACTCCGCTTGGCACGAAGGCGGATGTAGAAGCAGCTGCGAAAGCGGCTAGTGAAGCTTTCGATGGCTGGCGTAGAACTCCTGTCAATGACCGGGTTCAATACTTATTCAAACTTCGCAACCTAATGCGTGAGAACGGTGACGAGATTGCCAAGCTCATTACCAACGAATGTGGCAAGACATTCGAAGAAGCCAAAGCCGAAATGGTGCGTGCGTATGAGAACGTAGAAGTTGCCTGTGGCATGCCGCACATGAGCAAAGGTGAATTTGTAGAAGACATCGCCCCAGGCATTGACGAGATCATGATCCGTCAGCCAGTGGGCGTGTGTGCCACGATCGCGCCATTTAACTTCCCCGGCATGATCCCGTTCTGGTATCTGCCATATGCATTGGCGGCGGGCAACACTTACATCGTCAAGCCTTCTGAAAAAGTGCCGATGACGATGCAATTCATCTTCAAACTCATCGAACAGGTTGGCTTTCCCAAGGGCGTGGTCAACATGGTCAACGGTGCGAAGGATACCGTGGATGGCATTCTTGAACATCCTGCTATTCGTGCGATCACTTTCGTAGGTTCGACCAATGTGGCGAAATATATTTATTCCACCGCCGCATCCCATGGCAAGCGCGTGCAAGCACAAGGTGGAGCGAAAAATCCCGTCATTATTTTGCCGGATGCGGATATGGAAATGGCGACGAAGATCGTCGCCGACTCAGCCTTCGGGTGTGCGGGTCAGCGCTGTTTGGCAGTTTCTCTCGCTGTAACTGTAGGTGAATCAAAGAACGAATTCACCGAGTTGATCTGCGATGCCGCAGCTTCTCGTACTGTCGGCTATGGCATGGACTCGGGCGTGCAGATGGGACCTGTCATCAACACCGCTTCGATGCAGCGCGTGGAGCAACTGATCGCTCTCGGCGCAAAGGAAGGCGCAGGCGTGCCAGTGGATGGACGTGGGACGAAGGTGAAAGGCTACGAGAGTGGGTCCTTCGTCAGACCGACGATCCTGTCAGACGTCCGGGCTGGAAGCGAAATTGCCCGCACAGAAATCTTTGGACCGGTTCTCAGTCTCATGCATGTCAATAATATTGACGACGCGATCAAGTTAGTGAATAGCGGGCAATATGGCAATCAAGCCAGCCTGTTCACAACAAGTGGGAATGCAGCGCGCCGATTCCGTTACGAGGCGGATGCTGGCAATATCGGTATCAACATTGGTG
>JBEBCV010000333.1:0-8603 GCA_041157505.1 Chloroflexota bacterium
CATCCACACCAGAAAATTGCTGCAAGATCACAATGGTGGTTGTAAGATCCACAAGGATAAAAAGCCCAATCAGGAGGACGTTCAGTTGGTCGTATTTTCTTATTCCCCAGATCACCATGAAAAACACAACATAGGAACATAGTATGCGTAGATCGCTCAATACCCAATGGTGTTCGACGTTCTGAAAGAACATAGCAGTAAATGCAGAAAGTAAAGCCATAACCAAAAATAGAAACAGGAGCAAGCCAACCCTGCCCCAAGGAATGCACAGGGTCTTTCTCGCAATTTCACGCGCAAATAGGACCCCAAACATGCCAAGCAAAACAAGGTCACGAAGGTCCAGCCCGCCAACGGGCAAACGCAGATCCACTATATCGGCAGGTACAAAGCTGGAAGTTAGAAAGAGCAATACCAATAGCCCAAATTCCGGTCGTACCCACATAAAAAAGAGAAATGGAATACCGATCCCCACAATGGCAATTTCAAGCATGGCAAATTCGGGAAAGAGCCATGCCCCTACGATCAACAGAACAACAAGAACCAGGAGCACTACAAACCTTGAATGCTTATTTTGAATCCAATCTGTTTGCAGAACGTCCAGTTCACGAATCATCATTCGACCACCTTTCGACACTTACTTCTTCGTCATGTTCGATGTAAAGGTTGATCTCTCAACTCTGCATGTTTTTTGCGGCGGATCGGATAAAAGGATCTTGCCGAGCTTATCAAAGTCGTGGATTTCTTTGCATCTCTGTAATAAGAATAATGGTTGGAGTATGGCGATTGATTGACGACCAGCCCAATAAATTTATCTTTTAACTTTTTCAGATTCCTGCCTACCTCACGAACCGCCTCGAACTTGGCATGAGACTGCCTCACTACCAAAAGCACACCATCTGCATGTGGAATGAGTGCCGCCACATCAGCTACAGCCAGCATGGCCGGTGAATCCAACAGGACATAGTCAAAATCTTTTCTCAAACTTTCCATGACCTTGTTCATCTGCACAGAGCTCAACATATGCGAAGGGTGAGCCAGCCTAGACCCGCTGGTCAGCACCCATACATTTTCAACTGAGCATGTTTGCAATGCATCCTTTAGCTCCGTCTTGTTTTCCAAAATATCCTTCAACCCAAGCTCATTGGGAATCTGAAAATATGTATGCAACTTGGGTCTTCGCGCATCACAATCTACTGCAACGACCTTTACACCTAACTCGGTAAGAGCGCATGCAAGGCGGTATGTGATCATGGACTTTCCCTGATTGGGTTCAGCGCTTGCCAAAAGCAGCACTTTCTGCCTTTTCTGTTCACCGGTCTCCTGCAATACGGCAACCAATTGCCTAAATGATTCGGCCAGCGAGGAAAGATCTCCTTCCACAGCTGTTATTTCTTTTTTGCTCGCCTTTGGAATCTTCACTAAGACCGGGAGCTTAACAGCTGCCTCGATCTTATCGACCTGATACAGGGTTGTATCAAAATTTTCGAGGAGGAGCGCCAAACCAAAACCGCCGATCATTCCGGCTGCCAGTCCTAGAATCAGATTTAACAAGACCTGCGGTTTGGAAGGTGTATCTGAAATCTCAGCCGATTCAAAGATCGTAATCATGCTTGATTGAATCTCCTCCCGGAATCTTGCCTGCTCATATTGTGAAAGCAATTCTGCATAGTTATTCTGTTTTAATTGAAGCAGCTGCCTGGTGGATTCAATACTTTCAGGTGCAGGTGTTTTTGCAAGCAATATCTCATATTCGTCCTGCGCTTTTTGCAGATCAGTTTGAACTTGCTCCAACTGACCCGCAAGGACTTCCGTCAAACTCTTTCCACCGCCTATATAAAGGTGACTACTTTGCTCCACAAGCACATCAGCTGCTGTATTTGCGATCCTTGCTGCCATAACGGGATCTGCATGCTCAGCTGTTATCTTGATAAGTTCAGTGCTGGGAACAACCTCCGCTTTGATCGCGGGCGGTTCGAGCAGATCGAGCCGTTCCTCCAGTTCCTCCAGAACCTGTCTGCTTGTAGCAATATTGATATAGGTATTTATGAGCCTATCGGCATACATGTAATCTGAATAGTTAAGTGACCCGCCTGCCGATACTGCAACCCGCAAAATCGCAGTCGCCTCATAGATTGGAGTACTGCGCCAGATACCAACCAAGACAATCGACAACGTTACGATCAATGTCAGCAGAATGGTTGTCTTCCTGCGCCAGATCATGCTACTGTAATTTCGAATTTCCACTTTGCGCTCCCATACAAATTCATTAAGATATCAAAGCCATGCGAGCTTGCAAGAGATCAATAAGACATGCATTTTGAATAACCGATTCCTTGCAAACCCAAGCAAAACATCCCTCTAAATAGGCATCCTCACTCCCTTTATCTCCGCAGCAACGATTTCAACTTCCTCCTCAGTCAATTCTGGGAACATGGGTAAAGACAAAATCTCATTGCAAATATGTTCTGCCACAGGAAAGCGACCTTGTCCCTTTCCATCTTTGTTATAGAAAGGCTGTAAATGAACCGGTAATGGATAATGGATCGCTGTTCCTACTCCATGTTCTTTCAGATAGGATTGCATAGCATCGCGATTCTTGGTGCGGATGACGAACAAGTGATACACATGACGATAACCGGGCGGCTCAGCCTGACATTGGATCTCAGTGTCAGCCAGTAGACTTCGATACAACGCCGCCAGCTTTCTGCGCGACTCAAGCCATCCTTCAAGGTAATTAAGCTTGACACGCAAAATGGCTGCCTGCAAATTATCGAGGCGGTGATTGAACGGTTCCAACTCGTGGATGTTCTTCTCACGCTGACCACAATTCCGCAGCGCACGGATCGTATCTGCGACTTTGGCATCGTTGGTCGTGACCATGCCCCCATCACCACATGCCCCAAGATTCTTGGTCGGATAGAAACTGAAACCCGCTGCATTTCCCAAACTGCCTACACGTGCGCCTTTATAGATCGCGCCATGCCCCTGACAAGCATCTTCCACAACAGCCAATTTATATTTTTCTGCAATGCCCAGGATCATGTACATATCTGCAGGCAGCCCGTAGAGATGGACAGGCAATATAGCCTTGGTGTACGGTGTAATGGCTTCTTCGATCCTCGTCGCATCAATATTCCAGGTCTGTGGATCGACATCAACAAAAACAGGTGTAGCACCTGACAATGTGACCGCCGCCGCCGTCGCAGTAAAGGTATGAGCCGGGACGATCACCTCATCACCTTTGCCAATGCCCAACGCCCGCAAACTTAGTTCCAGTGCAGAAAGTCCGCTATCGACACCCACTGCATATTTCGTTCCGCAATAGGCTGCGAATTCTTCTTCTAACTTCAACACATCCTGCCCGAGGATAAAATCACCCCGGTCTAATACCCCTTGTATTGCTGCATTGATCTCCGCCCGAATGTTTTGATGCTGCATGGTTAGGTTAACCCAAGGTATATTCATGTTTTCCTCACTATACTGGTTCCATAATTTTGATCACACGTGCAGGGTTGCCTGCCACCACAGCACCAGGAGGCACATCATGTGTAACGACACTGCCTGCCCCGACCATGGCATCTTCCCCTACAGTAACTCCACAAAGTATGGTTGCATTGCTTCCAATTGACGCTCGTTTTTTGATCGTGGTTGGCACGCAAACCCAATCTGCTTCAGTTTGCAGTGTGCCGCCTTCGGTCGTCGAGCGTGGATATTTATCATTGATGAACATGACCCCATGCCCAATAAAAACTTCATCTTCGATGTTTACTCCCTCGCATATGAATGTATGGCTTGAGATCTTCACATTCCTTCCAATGAAGGAACCTTTTTGAATTTCCACGAATGTTCCGATCTTGCTGTCATCACCGATCTCACACCCATAAAGGTTCACAAAGGCATAGATTTTTACATTCTCCCCAAGTTTTACATTTGGTGCGATGCGTGCATACTCGACCGTTACCATTGCAATACCTCCTTTCCTGACCCGTTGGTCATTGAGTGTTGTGCAGCTTCCAGGACTTTAACCACCCGCAACCCATCGACGCCGCTACTGCAGGGTTGGTTATGACTCGAAATACAATCCAGAAAATGGGAACATTCCTGTCGCAGGGGCTCAACGAAACGGATCCTTGGAATGACAATATCGCCAGAACGATAGTTGCAGTGAAATTCCTCAAAGCCGTCAGTGTAGGCAGGCGCATCCACCCCTTTATCGTAGATCTTCAACTTCTGCTCATTCTCAATATCGTTATAGACAATCATCTTTTTACTTCCCACAACGGTGATACGACGTACTTTGCATGGGTCCAACCAACTAACATGGATATGAGCAGAAATGCCGCTTGGGAAGGTCAGGTTCACATAGGCTACATCATAGATACCGTTGAAGACACAAGGGGTTCCATGCGCGCTGACCGTTAATGGGCTATCACCCAACAAATAGAACAAAATAGACAAGTCATGGGGTGCCAGATCCCAAAGTACATTTGAGTCGCGTTGGAACAAGCCAAGGTTTAGCCGCGCCATATCGATGTAATAAACATCACCAAGTTCGCCGCTGTCCATGTAATGTTTAAGAGCATGTACAGCGGAGTTATATTCAAAGGTGTGGCCTACCATCAGCGTTAATTTTTTTTCTTCAGCAAGATCGATCAATTCCTGTGCGTCCTTGCTGTTCAAGGTAAGTGGTTTTTCAACCAACACATTCAAGCCATGTTCAAGGCAATTCTTCGCAATGGAATAATGCAAAGCCGGCGGTGTGGAAACCACTACTGCATTCAGATCCATATTGAACAAATCAGTATATTCGTTGGTGATCACTGTATTGGGATACAGGGAATGAGCATGCTTGAGACGTTCTTCCTTGAGGTCTGCCACAGCCGTCAATTCTGCGCTAGGGAGTTCGAAAAAATTTCTCGCAAGATTTGGACCCCAATAGCCATAACCGATGATGCCAACTTTGAGCGTTTCCATAAACAATCCTCCTTCAGCTTCAATATGCTCCCTTCGCTGAGAGAATAGCGAACGGGGTTTTAACCGCGATCTTGATATCCAGCCAAAGCGACTGGTTTTCGATGTAATCAATATCCAGTTTCACCTGTTCATCAAACTCTTTATTACAGCGAGCTTTCACTTGTTGAAGCCCACTGATGCCCGGCTGTGCTTCAAAACGGCGGAAATGCCAGGGTTTATAAACATTGACTTCATAAGAAATCGGCGGACGTGGACCAATGAGACTCATATCGCCACGCAGCACATTCCAAAGCTGTGGAAGTTCATCCAAACTAAATTTGCGCAACCAACTGCCGGGTCGAATGAGGCGCGGGTCCTTTAATATCTTGCGCACAGACGTCTCCCCGCCTTGAACTTCCGCCATAGATTTCTGGTCATTCTCTATCAAAGCGGTAACATATTTTTGATGGATGGATGGATCTGCATTGACCTTCATGGTGCGGAATTTGAAAAAACGAAACGGCTCAAGTTTCCAAAAAATTTGACCGTTCACACGAAGTTTCTTCGCCCCGATGCGTTCCTGCACATAAAAGATCGGGCCTGGTGAATAGAGATAGATTGCTGCTGCAATGACCAACATAAGGGGGGATAAAATCAACAACAGGAAAGCCGCGGCTACAACATCAAATAAACGTTTAGCGATGTAATATCCCTCTCGTCCAGCGATCGCCAAATGCAATTCTTGCAATTCACTTTCGCATTCCAAATTGAACTCTTTTTGCAAGACATCCCTCCCGCGATTTTTCACTTATCAACTCAAGCAGGTATTGCTTGGGTTATCTGTCTGGGCACAAGAATCCGATTGAAAAGATAGCCCCACATTCTGTACAAAGTTTGCCAGTTTTCTAAAATTGGCAGTGCATAACACCACTATCTATACATCAATATACTGGATTGATTTTTTTATTTTCTTAGAAGTTCTTTGGAGATTTATTTAATTCCCCCAATTTCTCTCAACATTATCAAGCTTGACGTGGCTCGAACCAATATCCCCTTCCCCAAAAAGTATGGATATATTGATGTCCATGCAGCCCATCTTGAATTTTCTTTCGAAGATAGAAAATGTACAGAGACGAAATGGTATGAGCACTACTAATGAAAGGTTCCCCCCACGCCTCCTTCACCAACTCGGCGTGAGTAAGAATCTTGCCTTGTTCTCTTACCAGAAAATCCAATAAACCGTATTCACGCGGTGTAAGCTCAACAATATTGCCATCAAGCCGAACTGTATGGGAAATCAGGTCAACTTCCAGCCAATTATCCCGATAGGCAATGACTTTATTGGTATCCCGATCATCATGAATTTCTGAGCGCCGCAACAAGGCGCGGACCCGTGCTTCCAATTCATCGGTTAAGAATGGCTTCTTGATAAAGTCATCTACCCCCAAATTGAACCCCCGGATCATGGCACGCGGATCACCTGAAGCGGTCAACATCAGAACTGGCACCTTGGATAGTTCCCGCAAACGAGTGCAGACTTCAAATCCATCCATATGGGGCATCATCACATCGAGAATAATAAGGTCGGGGTGTAATTCGTAAGCTCTACGCAAGCCTTCTCCACCCGAATAGGACTGATATAAGATTATTTCGATGGGACGTAGAACCATCTCAACGAGCCGACCCAGATCCGGGTCGTCGTCAATCAGGAGCACTTTTTTGAGCATTTAATCTCCTGCCCAATTCTTCATCATTGGGGTGTCTCCGATCAACTATGCAAAGTTAAAAGTATCATAGCATTAAAAGAATTGTATTTTCAACCCTTGCTCGTGAATAAAAAAGGATGAGCGATTTACCCATCCTTTTTTCAAATCAAATTGACAAAACATCTCTAATTATTCCCAATTATCAAAAGAACTTTGGTGTATGTCCTGTCAGGTTTAGAAATCGTTCCAATTCGTTTTTTGACAAGACCAACGTGGCAGTATTGACGAGCGGATGACAAAGGAAGGTTTCGCCGTTCCAAATCTCAGAGTCGACCCACAACTCAACTTGATGGTCTACATCATTGACCAAGCCCATCATCGTCACTGAGCCGCCAGCCACACCAAGCAAGCGATGCAAGTTCTGTTCCGAGGCAAAGCGCAGATGAGGCACGCCAAGCAGAGACGATAACTCATCAAGCCGAACGGTTTTTTCACAGGCTGTAACCGCCAGAAAGAAGCGACGGGCTTTCTTATCACACAGAAACAAATTCTTGGTGCTGACCGCTTCGATCCCGACATGGTGTGCATCTGCTTCGGCACAAGTGAAAACAGCGGGATGCTCCAAACGAGTATAAGCAAAGGAGTTGGAGTTTAGATATTCAAGAAAGGATTTTTCAGATTCGATCATGGTTTGTGAACATTTCAAGATACGTAAGGTTTCGTGGATGGCAAACAAGTCATGGCATAATACCGCGAAAGGTTGATCATGGCGAGACCTGCGAATAAAACTGCGGCTGCGCTTTGAGTCATCCAGTCAGGAAGAAACCTATGGCAGCAAAATCTACAAAAGCTAAAGCCAAATCAAAACCCAAGCAGGAAGAACCCGTGGAAGAACCGGTCTGGACGTATCGCGGATATCGGCTCAAAACGAGCGAGTTCGTAACCGCAATGGTGCATTTCTTCCGCGCTGAAATTCAACGAGCGAATGTCTGGCGTCAACGGTTGGATACGACCACGAACTGGGCAGTGGTCGTTACCGGCGCGACCCTTTCCATTGCGTTCAGCCAATCAGAAGTACATCATTCGGTCGTTTTATTAAATACCCTGCTTGTATTATGGTTCCTTTTTATAGAAGCGCGGCGGTATCGCTATTATGAGTTGTGGAGTTACCGCGTTCGCTTAATGGAAACGGACTTCTATGCTGCCATGCTTGTCCCGCCATTCCATCCTTCGCCAGAGTGGGCGGAGAACCTTGCCGAGAATTTGCTCACGCCAAGTTTTCCCATTTCAATGTGGGAAGCGTTCGGCAGACGTTTACGAAGAAATTATTACTGGATCTTTTTGATCTTGCTGGCATCATGGATCGCTAAGATCTGGCTCTTCCCTGAACCACCCAAAGACCTCGCAGAATTTTTGAACCGTTCAGCCGTTGGTCCTTTCTCCGGCGAGATCATGATCGGACTAGGCGTTGGCTTTTATCTTTTCCTTGCGATTTTCGCAGTTGCCACCGTCAACATGACTCGCGCCACGGGAGAGATCCTGCCACGCTTTGGTGATGAGACGGCGCCCGCGGCTGCGTCCATGGAAGGTAAGCACACAGGGTTGCGTGCATTGCTCGTTCCGCGTAAACGACGCAGACAATTGCTTGCACTTATCATCACCGATAAAGCCAAGACTGTATCCAACCGGATCATGACCGATCTTAAACGCGGCGTTACAGCCATGCAAGGCAAAGGCATGTACACCGGTAAAGACCGTTCTATTTTGATGTGTGCTCTAACCATTACAGAAGTTCACGCACTCAAAGCTGCGGTCGCAAAAGAGGATCCTCAAGCTGTGGTGATCGTCTCACCAGCACAGGAAGTCTTCGGCGCCGGATTTTCCCCATTGATAGAAAAATAAATCTTGCAGATATTTCGAAAGTGAATTCCATCCTCTGCCGTG
>JBEBCV010000334.1:0-5581 GCA_041157505.1 Chloroflexota bacterium
ACTCGAATTTATAGTCGGTGCGAATCCATTTGTTTTGGAAACCTTTTTCATCCAGCCACGGATAAAAATCTTTTAGATGCTCCAACCTGATCGGAGACTCATTCCCTGTACCCAGCGATTCATACAAGACGATGAAACTGCCCGGCTTAAGCACACGCTTCATCTCCGCCATCCAGTTTTCCAGCTCTTCGCGCCATGTATCAGGGTTCCAGACGGCGAGATAGCTCACACTCCAGCCAGAGACAACCAAGTCTGCAGAATGATCTGGTATAGGCAGTTTGCGATGGTCGGCTAGGTCCACTTGCCAGTTGGAGAGTCCGCTGGCGGTGAATTTTTGCTTACAGACCCGCAGCATTTCCTCTGAGACATCGAAGGCACGGACGTGGCGCACGTGTGGGGCTAGCATACAGGCTAGACGTCCAGTACCAGCTCCAAGGTCCAGAATGAGGCGATCTTCCAATGTAGTGATTTCGCGCAGGGTCTTGAGAATGTTTCCCTGGTAATCCTCACGCGCGATCAGGGCTTCGTACTTATCCCCTTCAGTTTTGTAGATTTCTTCTTGTGTTGTCATCCAAGAATTATACACAAATAGTTCTCTGGCATGGTCTTTCCAGTTTGGTCTTGTGCTATTCTCTTTGAAAACTCAAGGAGAGAGAAATGGCAACTCCGGAACATCAATTTGATTTTTGGCTTGGTAATTGGAAAGCAACCTGGGAAGGCGGCAACGGGACAAATCTTGTTGAGATGGCGTTCGATGGAAAAGTAGTACAAGAAAATTTTAGAGCACCAGACTTGATCGGAATGAGCGTTTCCTGCTACGACACCGAACGAAAGTTATGGTGCCAAACCTGGGTGGATAACAACGGTTCATATCTCGACTTTACTGGCGGCTTCGAAGATGGGAAAATGATCCTCTCTCGAGATGCGATTGTGAAGGGTGAGCGTTGCAAACAACGCATGGTTTGGTATAACATCACTCCGAATAAATTTGACTGGAACTGGGAACGCTCTGACGATGGCGGGAAAACATGGCAAGTGAAGTGGCAAATTAGATACACACGTCAATAAGTTGTTTTGTATAATTGGTGGATGTCCACACTTTCTCCCTCTGCTCAAAAAATCCAAAACCTGTTGAACGAGCTTGGCTACACCTACACGGTGATCGAGCATGTTGAATCGACGCGCACCGCGCAGGAAGCTGCAGACCAAGCTGGCTGTGAGTTGGGTCAGATCGTCAAGTCATTGATCTTTCGCGGAAAGACCAGCGGCAAGCCAATCCTCGTCCTTACCTCAGGACCAAACCGCGTAAACGAAAAACAGATTAGCGAATATGCAGGTGAACCCATCGGCAAAGCAGATGCAGACTTTGTCCGCGCTGTGACCGGCTACGCGATTGGTGGTGTGCCGCCCTTGGGACACGCCGAAAAAATGGAAACATATCTTGACGAAGATTTTCTAAAATATTCCACGATCTGGGCAGCCGCAGGCACCCCAAAAGCGATCTTTGAACTAAAAACCGAAGACCTTCAAAAAATGACGGATGGAAAAGTTGTAAAAGTAACATGAACGATATTTATAATTTCTTGGCGTATCACGATCAACTCTCCAGCAGCGGCATGCCAACCGAAGCACAAATCAAGTCTATTGCAGGGGCGGGTGTGCAAGTGGTCATTAATCTCGCTCCGAACGATGTGCCACAGGCAATCCCCGTTGAGGATCAACTTGTGAAATCCTTTGGAATGGAATACATCCATATTCCTGTTAATTGGGGTACACCCACTCGCGATGGTTTAAATATTTTCATGGATAAAATGGACGCCAATATGGGTAAGAAAGTTCATGTCCATTGTGAGGCGAATTTTCGGGCAAGTGCCTTCATCGCCATTTACCGCATCCTTAGACTGGGCTGGAAAGAAGAAGATGCATTTGGCATCATGCACAAGATCTGGGATGAAGATGCCTACCCAGTTTGGAAGATGTTCATTGAAAGCGCCATTCAGAGAAGTGCAGACGGTTCGTAATTCATTCTATTTTTGGGAAGGGTTACCATGAACGATTTCTTTTCCGTTGAATACACCGAAGTTCCGCTTCAGGTTTTTGGTCCAAAGCACTTGATGGTCGTTGCCATTTTCGTGCTGATCTGGCTTTCATTCTTTTATTTCCGCAATGTTTGGAATGAAAAGCAAAAGAACACCATCCGCATCACTCTTGCCCTTGTTTTGGCGGTCAATGAGTTCGGTTTGCACATCTGGTCGGCCTATTGGGGTATTTGGAATATCCAGACCATGCTTCCGTTGCATATGTGCAGTGTGATGGTTTGGATCACTGTGTACACAGCAATAACAGATAACCGAACTCTTTATGACTTCACCTACTTCTTAGGCATTGGCGGAGCGCTTCAAGCCCTTCTCACTCCCGCGGATGTTTCCATGTACGACCTTCCTCATTACCGCAGCCTGCAATCCTTGATCGCCCATGGACTATTGATCACATTACCGATCTTCATGACGGTTGTTGAGAGGTATCGTCCGACATTTGCTTCTTTCAAGCGCATCTTTATTTGGACGAATATTTACATGGTCATTATTTTCTTCCTTAACCGGGTCATTGGCAGTAATTATCTGTTCATTGCCCAAAAACCACCTTCCCCCACCCTTATGGATATCCTTTCCCCATGGCCGTGGTATATCCCACAACTTGAGGTTGTCGCCTTTGCCATCTTTTTCGTTCTATACATCCCCTTTTTGATAAAAGACCAAATGGCAAAGTCAGCACAGGTAAAGTCTGCATAGCCAGCCATTTCAATATTATGTCCAACTGTCAGGTTGGGCATAATATTTTTATTGCATTGACTGTCCATTTATCGTAGAATCACAAAGACTATTAACATCCCATATCCATGGGAAAACCAACTTAAAGGAGAGAAAATGGTAACGAAAGCCAAGAATGAATCACGCCCCATGACCGAGGAAGCTGACTTCCTCCAGATCAAATCGTTCGACCATGTCCACTTTTATGTGGGCAACGCCAAACACGCCATGTATTATTGGTGGAAAGCATTTGGCTTCAAACCTGTCGCTTATTCAGGGCTCGAGACTGGCAACCGCGACTTCGCCTCGTATGTATTGGAATCGGGGCAAGCGCGGTTCGTTGTTTCTGCGCCCTATTCTCCCTCCAGCCCGCTCGCATCACACCACATGGTTCACGGCGACGGCGTTAAGATCATTGCTCTTGAAGTAGATGACGTTGAAAAAGCCTGGCGCGAAACCACCAGCCGCGGTGGAAAATCCGCCTGGGCGCCACGCGAAGAAAAAGACGACCATGGCATTTTTCGCAGCTCAGCCATCTACACTTACGGCGAAACCATTCACGCATTTATCGACCGCGATGACTACAAAGGTACTTTCGCCCCAACCTATCGCCCGCTCAAACATGAAGCCGAATCCACAGGGCTTGCCGCCATTGACCACATCGTGGGCAACGTACAACTCGGCAAGATGAACCACTGGGTCAACTTCTATCATCAAGTGATGGGCTTCCGTCAGCTCATGCATTTCGACGACAAAGACATCTCCACCGAATACTCCGCCCTCATGTCCAAGGTCATGCAAAATGGCAATGGACGCGTCAAGTTCCCCATCAACGAACCCGCCGATGGCAAACGCAAGAGTCAGATCGAAGAATATCTCGACTACTACATGTCTCCCGGCGCACAACACATCGCCATCATCACCGGTGACATCATCACCACAGTAGATAAGCTCCGCAAAAATGGTGTTGAGTTTTTACGCGTGCCAGATACCTATTATGAAATGCTGCCAGACCGGGTTGGCAAGATCAAAGAAGATTTCAAGACCATTCACGAACTTGGCATCCTCGTAGACAAAGATGATGAAGGCTACCTGCTCCAGATCTTCACCCGTCCCATTCAAGACCGTCCCACCATGTTCATCGAGATCATTCAACGCCACGGTGCACAAGGCTTCGGCAAAGGAAACTTCAAAGCCCTGTTTGAATCGCTTGAACTGGAACAAGAACGTCGCGGCAATCTCTAGTCGCACCTCGCGCCTCAACCCAGACCCGTTGCCTGCTTCTCTTTCAGACATCGGGTCTGTCTTTTGACATAAACCAATCACCTATTCTTCACTGAAAGACTCCAATTAGTATCTATGGGTCATGGGATAACCCCAATTTACACATTAGACTCGGTTCGACTTAGGTCACACACGACAGATACTAAATTTATAAAGGAGTTGATCCCCATGAAGAAAACGATCCTCGGCTTAACAGCATTACTGTTCGCCGCCCTAGCATGCAATTTAGGCAACCCTGCAACTCAACCCTCACAACCCGGTGTGGAAACGGTGGTTACTGAAACCATCCAAGCTGTAACAGTATATGTGCCGCTATCTGGTGACATTACTGCAACGCCTGCCCCTGCTACACAAGGTGGTGCTCAACTCACACCAGATGGCACACCCGTTGAAACGTCCGAAATTTCATTTATTATCCCCAATGGAGTAGCCAACGATGTGACTTCGATCATGACCAAAGATGTGGAATATCCCTATATCAATCCGTCATTAGGAGATATGCCACAACATCTGGTTATCAGCTTAAACCTTTATGCTGTGGCAGACACTGTTTACAGCCCAAAGATCATGATCTTTCGAGCCGATGAATATGGGTCCTACAGTGAAATGACAGCCGAGACCATCAATACACTGCGGACCTTGCAATATGCAGAAGGTCAGCCTCTGCCCAATGAACTCGACACCACATTCACAGCCCAAATTCATGGACTGAATTTCCAAAATGGTCATGGCATTCGCTATCTTACTCAAGTGATGCAAAATTTTGCAGCCATCACCAATGAAGAGCTTTTCTACTACTATCAAGGAATTACCAAGGACGAGATGTATTTCGTAGAAGCCATTCTGCCTATCAACGCTGCCTTCCTTCCTGCCAACGGCAGAACGGATACTCCTTTGCCGACAGATGGGATCCCTATAAATCTTGATGACTTCCAGGGATATGCAAATGCGGTGAAAGAAAAATTGAACAACACAGAAACATATAACTTCAATCCATATCTTGACGCCTTGGATGAAATGATCGGGTCCGTGCAGGTTAAGGGCTTTTAATTCGAAATTTGAGACTCTGAAGCAGGCTGATCCTACTTCAGAACAGAAGTGGACTGAAAATTCCAGTTCGATCTACCACCGAATAACACAGGAAATGAAATGAATAAAATTAAGATCGTATTTTTGTTAGGGTTATTGGTAATAACACTTGCATGTGGAACTGCCGCTCCCATTGCATCCGACCAATCCAGCATAGAAACAGTTGTAGCAGCCACACTTCAAGCAGTCACTCAAGCAGCATCACAAGACCCAGCTCAAACCCAGGGAATTCAGGTTTCATATCAAAATGTAAGCTTTGTCATTCCAGATGGGCTTGCCAGTGGCGCCTCAAGTGAACTCGTTCCCGCTGCTGATGAATCCACGGGCGGACCCTGGGGTGTTTCACCCGAATATATTGAATTTATCTTGATGGATTACTCACCTAAAGATGACTTCTT
>JBEBCV010000335.1:0-2769 GCA_041157505.1 Chloroflexota bacterium
CGACTCTCGGTCCGCAAATGAAGTCCGTGGGTGAGGTGATGGCACTCGGGCGGACGTTTCCCGAAGCATTGAACAAAGCGATTCAATCCCTTGAGATCGGAGTGGACGCCCTCGACGGCTCTGGTCCCAGCCGAGAGTTGCCCGCTGAACCCGAAACATTATCCACGCTGAAAGTCCCCACCGCCGACAGATTGTTCCGCGTGTATCGCGCCATTCGGCAGGGAATCTCATTGGATGAAATTTCCAAAGCGAGTGGCTATGACCTGTGGTTCCTGACTCAGATGGATGAAATTAGGAATTGTGAATTAGGAATTAGGAATTGCAAAACCGAAGCGGAACTCAAACCTTTGCTGCGATATGCCAAGCAATTAGGCTTTGCAGACTCGCACATCTCTCGCCTTCTATCTTCTTCCATTTTTCCTCAAACCAACATCCGCGAATTACGAAAGAAACTCGGCATCCTCCCCACCTTCCAGCGCGTGGACACTTGCGCCGCAGAATTCGAATCGCAGACGCCCTATCTCTACTCCGCATATGAAATGGATGATGAATCACGCCCGACGGATAAACAAAAGATCCTCATCCTCGGCGGCGGACCGAATCGCATTGGTCAGGGAATCGAATTCGATTATTGCTGTTGTCAGGCAGCATTTGCTTTGTCTGAGATGGGTTACGAAACCATCATGTACAACTGCAACCCTGAAACCGTGTCCACCGATTACGACACGGCAGACCGTTTGTACTTCGAGCCGTTGACTCTTGAGCATGTTCTGAATGTGATTGATAAAGAGAATCCCATCGGCGTGATCGTCCAGTTCGGCGGGCAGACTCCGCTCAACTTGGCGGCAGGACTCGAAGCGGCGGGCGTGAATATTTTGGGAACATCACCGCATGCCATTCAACTCTCTGAAGACCGCGAGGAGTTTGCGAAACTGCTCAAAGAGTTGGACATTCCCCAGCCGGAGAATGGAATCGCCCGTTCGTTGGAAGAGGCGCGTGAAGTCGCTCAACGAATCGGATATCCCGTTCTCGTGCGTCCGTCTTTTGTTTTGGGAGGGCGAGCCATGGCTTTAGTGGAGTCTGAGGCTCATTTGGCAGGATTCATTCAAAAGGCGATCGAGGCGGCTCCTGGTCAACCGATTCTCATTGACAAGTTCATGGAGGATGCGTTCGAGATCGATGTCGATGCTTTATCCGATGACGAGCATGTGGTGGTTGGAGCGATCATGCAGCACATCGAAGAAGCAGGTGTGCATTCGGGTGATGCGGCATGTGTGTTGCCGCCGTATAAGGTCAGCGAATTCCATTTGGGGATCATGCGTGAATATACTGAGCAGCTTGGGCTTGCCCTCGGTGTGCGCGGATTGATGAACGTGCAGTTCGCATTGAAGGATGAAGTGGTGTGCGTGTTGGAGGTCAACCCGCGCGCTTCACGTACCGTGCCGTACGCCAGCAAAGCGACGAATTTGAATCTCGCATATAAAGCCGCGCAAGTGATGGCAGGCAAAACGCTTGAAGAATTAGGAGTGACGGAAGAACCGCGCGTGGATGGTTTCTTCATCAAAGAAGCAGTATTACCATTCAAGAAACTGCCCGGTTCCAGTACTCTGCTCGGACCTGAAATGCGTTCGACCGGTGAAGTGATGGGACACGCCTCTCGTTTCGGGCATGCCTTCGCCAAGTCTCAGATCGCGGCAGGGCAGGGACTTCCACAAAGTGGGGCGGTGCTGATCAGCGTGAATGATTATGATAAGAGCGCGGCATTGAAAGTAGCGCGTGATCTGCATCGCATGGGATTTGGGTTGTATGCCACGCCCGGCACGGCAGATTTTTTCAACAAGGTTGGTTTGCCTGTTGAAGTGGTTCATAGGATCGATGAAGGCTCTACTGCCATCGAATACTTGATCCGAAGTGGAAAAGTGCAGTTGATCCTCAATACTCCGCTCGGTACACATGCTCATTCAGATGGTGCTCGTATCCGTTCCGCAGCCATTGCCATGAACGTGCCATTGCTTACAACACTTTCTGCTGGAATTGCCGCAGTGGCAGCCATTCAGGCATTGAACAAAAAAGAATTGAAATATCGCAGCCTGCAAAGTCATTTTGTAGAGCAAAGTTAACGGAGAGATAATCATGTTGAATATTGTTGAAACTGAAAACAAACACACATCTGGTGTGTATGCCAAACAAACACTGACCATTGTCCGCGGGCAGGGCGCTTCACTGTTCGATGTGGAAGGTAACGAGTATTTGGATTGTTCGTCTGGTCATGGCGTGGCGAACTTGGGGCATGCCCACCCGAAGATTGCCGAGGCGCTTTACAAGCAGGCGAATACGCTCATCACGTTGTTTGAAACTTTTCCCAATGACCAGCGCGCCGCGTTGATGGAAAAGATCACTGCCCTCGTTCCCGGCATGGATAGAGTTTTCTTCTGCAACTCAGGTACTGAGGCGGTGGAAGCATCTTTCAAGTTCTCGCGCATCTCGACCGGACGAAAAAATATTGTCGCTGCCATGCGCGCTTTTCATGGACGAACCTACGGCTCACTCTCTGCCACCTTCAATAAAAAATATCGCGAAGGCTTTGAGCCACTTTTGCCCGGCGTTTCGCATGTGGCATACAACAACATCGAAGCCCTCGATAAAGCCGTCAACGAAGAAACTGCGGCAGTGATCTTGGAAGTTGTGCAAGGAGAGGGCGGTGTGTACCCTGCATCTGCTGAATACATCCAAGCTGCCCGCCGGATCTGTGATGAACGCGGTGCCTTG
>JBEBCV010000336.1:0-3828 GCA_041157505.1 Chloroflexota bacterium
TCCAGAATGGACAGGTCTTCGACAGCTCCATCCCGCGCGGTGAACCGCTGGCTTTCAAGCTTGGTGTTGGTCAGGTCATCAAAGGCTGGGACGAAGGTATCGCACTGATGAAAGTTGGCGGTAAAGCCCAGCTCATCATCCCCTCGAACCTCGCCTACGGCGAGCGCGGCGCTGGTGGAGTCATTCCCCCAAATGCGACTCTGATCTTCGATGTTGAATTGGTGGATGTAAAGTAATTATCAATATACTATGTGAGCTAAAAAAAGCGAAAAGCTTCGCGATAGACTCATGAAAAAAGGTCGAGACATTCAGTCTCGACCTTTTTGTTTCACTACTTCTTTTTCTTCTTTACCGCTGTCTTTTTAGCAGGCTTCTTCGCAGCAACTTTCTTCACTGCCTTCTTTGCGGGTTTCTTGGCAGCTACTTTCTTGGCAACCGCTTTCTTTGTCGTTGTCTTTTTCCCCTTCGAGGACGATGTCGCCGGAGCAGCCTTCGCTTCAACCGGTTTGCGGTCCATCCAGTCGATGACCGCGTCTCCGAACTCGGAGCATTTCACTTCGGTGGGGTTATCCATCAAGCGAGCAAAGTCGTAGGTGACGGTCTTCGCAGCAATGGCACCTTCCATACCCTTCACGATCAGGTCGGCAGCTTCGCCCCAACCCATGTAGCGCAGCATCATCTCACCAGAGAGGATGACCGAGCCGGGGTTGACCTTATCCAGATCGGCGTACTTGGGTGCGGTGCCGTGGGTTGCTTCAAAGATGGCATGACCCGTCTCATAGTTGATATTCGCACCCGGAGCGATGCCAATACCGCCCACCTGCGCGGCAAGCGCATCGGAAAGGTAGTCACCGTTCAGGTTCATGGTGGCGATCACATCATAGTCGCGTGGGCGGATGATGGTGAACTGCAGCGAGACATCCGCAATGGAGTCTTTGATCAGCAGCATCTTCTTCCACTTGCCATCGCCGTGGGTATCCCACAACTTGAGAGCTTCTTCCACTTCGGCTTTGATCTCACCCTGCTGTGCGGGGCTCATCATGTCGAAGCCGGGGTCGATCATCTTGGCGTTGTCTTCCACGCTCAAGCCGGGCTTGGCTTCCTTGTTGCCAAGGATCCAGGTCTCGCGTTCTGTCACAATGCGGTCACGGAATTCGCGCTTGGCGAGGGTGTAACCCCAATCCTTGAACGCGCCTTCGGTGAACTTCATGATGTTGCCCTTGTGGACGAAGTTCACGCTCTTGCGATTGTTATCCAGCGCCCACTGGATCGCGGCGCGCACGAGGCGGTCGGTGCCTTCTTCTGAAACCGGCTTGAGACCAATACCCGCCGTATCGGGGAAGCGCATCTTGGCGTATTCCTTGGGGAAGGCTTCTTTGAACAATTCTTTGAACTTCTTGTTATCTTCCGTGCCGTTCGCGAATTCGATACCGGTATAAATATCTTCGGTGTTCTCGCGGAAGATGACCATGTCCACATATTCGGGGTGGCGCACCGGTGAAGGCACACCCTGATACCAACGCACAGGGCGCTGGCAGACGTACAGGTCGAGAAGTTTGCGCAGGGCAACGTTCAAAGAACGGATGCCGCCGCCGATGGGCGTGGTGAGAGGTCCCTTGATACCGACCAAAAATTCCTTGAAGGCTTCGGTGGTTTCATCGGGGAGCCAGGTCTGCCACAGTTTGAACGGCTTTTCGCCCGCATACACTTCCATCCAATGAATTTTGCGTTTACCGCCGTATGCCTTTTCCACCGCCGCGTCGAGCACACGCACAGAAGCGCGCCAAATATCACGCCCGGTGCCGTCGCCTTCGACGAACGGGATGATCGGGTTATCGGGAACGTTTAACTTCCCATTTTGAATAGAGATCTTCGCCCCGCCTTCGGGGACTTTGACGTTTACGTATGCCATGTGTCTACCTCTTTTGACCTTTATTTTTTGAAAATAACGGCTGGATTATACACCCGTGACTTTACTGCCAAAAGTGAATATGTTCTTAAACTCCGATTTTGGCATGGACATGACAGCAGCCTCTAATTTCCTTGACATCAAGATAATTCGGCGTAAAATCCGTCGAAATGTTAATAGATATATTTCGGCACCTATTCCCGCACCAACATTTCTGTGGAATGGGTGCCTCTATTTTATGAATTGGAGAGTCGCTTTCAGCGGCTCTCTTTTTTTATCTCAGACCAGAGGAGAATGCAAATGGCAACAAAAAATAGCAAGACCAAGCCAAAGCCCAAGGGGAAGGGTCCGTCTTCAGCAGTGTCATCCCCGAAGGTGGCAAAACAGGTTGAGGTTAAGAAAGAGGCGGTCCTCACTCCCGTCATGGGTTTCCTTCCCGATGACACTCCCCCTGTTGGCGCGATGTTGAGTCTGGGTTTCCAGCAATTCCTGACGATGTTCCCTGCCACAGTGCTGGTCGCCATCCTGACCAAATTCGATGTAGGCATCACCTTGCTGGCTTCGGGTTTGGGAACCATCATTGCCTTGTTGGTTTCAAAACGCAAGATCCCCATGTACTACGGGTCTTCGTTTTCGTATATTGCGGTCATCATCACTGTGATGGCGCAATTTGCGCCCGATTGTTTCAACAATACTGCAGAAGTGTACTGCCCCGATGGTGTGCGCATCGTGCAGGTGGGTATCATCCTGACCGCAGTGTTCGAGATCCTGGTGGGTTTGCTCATCATGCGCATTGGCAAAGCAGCACTGGATAGAGTCCTGCCTCCCATCGTTACTGGTTCCATGGCAATGGTCATTGGTATTGCTTTGGCGAATGCAGCATTAGGCAATGCGGGTAACTGGGCTGCACCTGAACTAGCCACTGCCACATGGACAGTCGCTTTCCTCACTTTGATCGCAACGGTTCTGTTCTCGGTCTATCTGCAAGGCAAGGGACTGATCGGTATGCTGCCGATCTTGCTTGGCGCGATCTTCGGGTATGTGGTTTCCATTCCGTTCGGGCTGGTGAGCTTTGATAAAGTGGCAAATGCTGCATGGCTTGAACTGCCCAAGTTCACCTTCCCTGCATTTAACGAACCTGCTGCATGGGGCATGGCATTGAGCGTGGCATTGATCTTTATCGCCACAGTCCCTGAATCAACGGCGCACCTGTATCAGATGAGTTTGTATATTGATGAACTCGCCGCCGAAATGGGACGCAAGCCCTTCCACATCAAGGAACTCATCGGCTTGAACCTCGTGGCCGACGGTGCGGATGATCTGGTGGTGGGGTTCCTTGGCGGTGCGCCTGGCACGAATTATGGCGAGAATAACTCGCTGATGGCGATCACTCGTAATTATTCGACCGCGGTCTTGATGGCAGCGGGTGGTATGGCGATCGTGTTTGGTTTCTTCGGCAAACTGGTGGCATTGGTCAACACAATTCCGCCTGCCGTGGTGGGCGGATTGAGCATTTACCTGTTTGGTGTGATCGGCATGCAAGGTGTGGCGCTCATTCAGTCTGAGAAGGTCAATCTCTTCGACCCAAAACAACTTGCCGTTGGTGCGATCATCCTCATCTGCGGTATCGGTGGAAATCTCTCACTGCCCAATGGAGTTTTCCCCTTCCCGATCCCATTCCTGTTCCCCAGCGGGATCCCTGCCATTGTTTTTGCTGCCATTGCAGGGATTCTCTTGAATACGATCTTTGTCTTGTTCAAAGCCCCTGAAGTCCGCGGCGGATAATAATTTTCGCAACAAAAAAGAGACTGTCACATCCAAAGTGACAGTCTCTTTTTTCTTTAAGAACGGTTTCTTACATTTCGGTTTTCTGTGTTTGCATCTTGTATTTCTTGAGCGCATTCCAACCGACAAGCATC
>JBEBCV010000337.1:0-3467 GCA_041157505.1 Chloroflexota bacterium
AGAGGTTGGCGCGGATGGCTGTAACGAGAGCCTCATCTGTTGTGCTGGTCTGTTTTTGCATGCAATGAATCTCCTTTGGCTGGAGTCATTATAGCCCCCATATCTATCCATACCTGAATACTTTTCGCCCGAGGAACGCGGTTCCGGTGAAGGGAAGGCGTCTAGAAATTGATCAGGTTCGGGAGCGGAATGAAGCGGAACGCCAACGCCTCCAACATGATGATGAGCAGGATCGCCGCAGGGAGCAGGTCCGCGATACCAAGCGAGATTCCAGTCAATGCCAGTGGTTTGGCTAATCTGCCGTGAGGTTGGCTGAGGTGACGCATGGCGGAAAAGCCTTGTTTAAAGTCCCACACCGATAAGCCGATCACCACCAAAAGCAGACTTGCAACCAGCAGAAATTCTGAATCGCGGACGAGGAAATCATGTGGACTGGTCATGATGCCCCAATGGACGAGCCCGGTGAGGATCGCACCAACCGTGCCGATGACGAGACTTAAGACCGCCGAGCGGTCTATAGTTGAATGGGTGGGCATGTTCGCCTCCTTCACTCTTCATTGTTGCACGGTTTGATTCTGATTTCAATCTGCTTCTGGATTATTTTGGGAATTTGATGATTGAGTCTTAATCTGCACGTACTTTGGGCAAACGTTTTACCGCCAGCTGGCTAGTTGCTTGTTTTGCTTGTTGTGTAGCGACAGGGTCAGAATGATCGTACAGAGGCCAGATCACATTTTCAAAACATTCCAAGACGCTGGCATCCCATTTTAGAAGTTCTTCTTTTGGGTAATCTTCGCGGATCGGAACATGGTATGAGACTTTCTTTTTGTCCAATTTATTCGCGATCGCCTTAGGGATATAGATCGCATGAAAGAGGGTTGAATTATGCAAGGACTCATGACCTATCTTGCAAATAGGTCCTTTTGACAGGTCAGCCGCGTTGAAGATCCAATACTCATGCCCGGATGAGCGTTCGCCAGCTTTCTGGTCCGTCACCACCCCTGCAATGACATAACCTGACCCATCTTGATTTGTAGAGTCAAGAGTTGCAATTGTGTATAGAAGTACCCGGTCTGGAAAGATGTAGGCATCTGCGATCGTAAACTCTTTAGTTTTTATCCGACAGATCGAGTTGTTATGATGGATCCCCTTCCCATGGACCATTTCTTCTAGGGGCACTTGACGCGTGGGAACATCCTTATATGCGGTGTAGATGCGCTTTGGCAGAATATCGGGCGAAAATCCTTTGAACATAATGAATAGGTCTTGCCCATGATATGGTGTAGTTTGCCGCCCCATGTAGGTGTAGAGGTAAGGTCCCCAACAATATGGCATCTCGGAAATGTACTCTGAGGTTTTGACTTCGGTGCGGGCAGCATCTATTGTATGTTTGCCGATGCTACTAATATCCAAGACAGGCAGTGTGCCATACCCGGTCAGGTGTTTGGGGAAAAGATTTCCGTTCAGGTCAAGATCATAACTGCGTAGAAGTTCTGCGGTATTTGTAGCCGGGGTGTGCAGCATGTACACAGTGATCGTATCGTTGGGGTTTTCGTATTCAGATACAAGGTGAATACAGGGTTTGTCCACTACGACCTGCTTGGAAACTACCGTATTCCTGCCAGATCGTAGATCGCGGCGGTCAATAATATGTATGACCGTTTTTTCGTAAGGTAGTTTTGCATTCTTCCAGGGGGTGAACATTTCTGTTCCCGCTACAAATGCTGTATCAGCTAATAGTATGTAATCACGAGTGAAGATCAGTTCATGAATACTTTGCTTGATCTCGATCTCAATGCCATTGGTGTCAACAACCGTCCATGATTCAAACTCATGATAACCATCCCAGCGTATCAACTTGACCGGGTGTTCTTTGTTGTTTGGTTTCAACCTGTAGTTGACTAGGAAAACTTCCCCTTTTTCATGGTCGGTGTATAAGACGTGAGAATTGTTATATCCAGCGAAAAGCCCGCCCAGCACTTCTCCGGCATTGTCAGATAGCATGGAGAACCATTCATTTCTTCTTCCAATGGGCGTGACAGCCTGCAAGCTATTTCTTTCAATGACCCATGGACGATCAACATCGCTGGTTACGGCCACACGTCCATCTGGCAGAAGGTATAAGCCTTCTGTATAGGAAAACATACCCAACCCCGGAGAAAGGTACATGAATCCCAAAAAATCAAATCGGTGACGGGTATTTTTTAGTTTTTGGCGGGCGACTGCTACCGGGGACCACAAAAGACGATTGGTAAGACGTGGTTCACTACCCTCAAAATCCATGCGAATAATATTGGTATCCCCAACCATATACGCCTCTGGAGACCCAAGGCACTGACAAATGAATAGAGATCCTTCAATGTCAATTGGGATTTCCCCTTCCAGACAATGAAGTTTCAGTTCAGAATCAATAGTTAATGGATTTATGGCAGTATAGGCATCTGGTATGACGGAAGATGAAGTTGGGCGCCGCTTGAAGGAAGTTCGCAGGGTCATGAAAAAATGATAGAACCTGCGACCCAGCAGTATGAAGTAACGAAATCTTGGGTAGATATGCTTGAAAACGAAGGAAGGGGTTTGTGTGCTGCCCATGTTATGGAGCGATGGTTAAACCAGGATTTTCTGCCGAGACCAGATTTTCATTGCCCATTGCATTAATTTTGTGATGCAAGCCTGTTAATTCTTCACTGATCTCCCAAACTTGCTTGCCCAACGTTCTGTCCAGCGCATGGGCTGCGGGTTTCTCTTCGATCGTTTGGTTAAAGAATTTTCCACTTATATTGCTTACCTCTGGGGCAGCGGCAAAGTAATAGAGCGCTTCTCCAGAGATCTTTGGATCTTTTAAGACATGCGCAAGGATGTATTTTTGGTACCACCGATACAGGAAACCGTTATTCATCCCAATGTTCGTGGCAACTTCGCCAGGGTGAACTGCGTTGATCGTTACACCACTGTCTCTTAATCGATCTGCTAATTCCCAAACCGTCAGTAATTGAGCGGTCTTGGAAGCGCCGTACCCTTGAAGCCCTTTATACCTTCGATTTGCCCAAGTAAGATCGTCTAATTTTAATCCCCCAAAACGATGTCCTTCCGAGTTGACCTGGATGATTCGGGCGGGGGCTGAGGTGATCATTCGTTCGAGCAGTAAGCGTGTAAAAAGAAAAGATGCAAGGTGATTGACGGCAAATGCAGTTTCAAATCCATCGGCTGTCAAAGTCCGTGTGGTCATATGCACGCCGGCGTTGTTGATCAGGATATGGATTGCAGGGAAATGATGGAGGATCTGGCTTGCTGCGCGTTGAACATCGTCCAGGTTGGAGAAATCAGCGTGAACAAGATCAACCCGAGTGTTGGATAGAGCCGTGATTTCCGCTTTAAGCGCTGTTGCCTTTTCAGCGTTCCGGTTCACCAAAACCAGATGAGCTCCTGCCAGTGCGATCCGCTTTGCAGCTTCATGCCCCACGCCT
>JBEBCV010000338.1:0-15733 GCA_041157505.1 Chloroflexota bacterium
GAACATCTGCAGACCTTCGTCCACTTCACTCTTGCTAATGGATAGGGGCGGAGCAATGCGGATGACGCTTTGCCCGCAGGAGAGGGTCAACAATCCGCGTTCAAAAGCAAGGTCTACCACACGGTCGGTCAACTGCTTGGCAGGAACTTTGGTCTCACGGTCTTTTACAAATTCAACACCGATCATCAAACCCTTGCCGCGCACCTCGCCAATGCTGGGGTGACGTGCCTGAATTTCCATCATGGCATCCATTGCATATTCGCCAACTTCTTGCGCGTTCTTCAGATATTGTTTTTCGATCAAGTCAATGGTCGCAAGCGATGCTGCACAGGAGATCGGATTTCCGCCATAGGTATTACCATGGGTGCCAATTTCCCAATCCATGACTGACTTGCGGGCGATACATGCGCCAAGCGGCATACCAGAGGCTATGCCTTTTGCAGAGGTGACGATATCCGGCTCCACACCAAAGTGTTCGATCGCCCACCACTTACCGGTGCGACCCATGCCAGATTGCACTTCATCCACGATCAAGAGAATGCCATGCTTATCACAAAACTTTCGTAGCGCTGGGTAGAAACCGTCGGGCGGTACGATGTATCCGCCTTCGCCTTGAATAGTTTCAACTAAAACACCAGCCACTTCCTTGGCGGGGAGGATCTGTGCAATGATTTCTTCTTCAATGTAGCGGACTACGGCTTCCCCGTAATCTTCACCTTTTCGGCGTTCCAGAATGGGGCGATATGGGTTGGGGTAGGGGGCGTGAGTCACGCCATTCATCAGCGGATAAAACCCACTGTGATATTTTGCCTTGCTGGCAGTGAACGTAACGGCTCCCATTGTTCGTCCGTGAAAGGCGCCGGTGAACCCGATGAAGTTCGAGCGTTTTGTATGATAACGTGCCAACTTAATGGCAGCTTCCACCGCTTCGGTCCCTGAATTGGTCATGAAGGAAAGGGCATCTTCCTCGAAAGGCGCGATCTCGTTCAATTTTTCGCCGAGTTGGATCCATTTTTCATGATAGAAATCAGAAGAAATGTGAATAAATTTTTCAGCCTGCTCTTGAATGGCTTTGACAACTTGCGGATGTGAATGTCCGGTTGCTACTACAGCGATCCCACCCATGAAATCCAAAAAGCGATTTCCATCTACATCCCAAACTTCTGTGCCTTTTCCGTGGTCCATGGCGAATGGATATCCACGCGGGTACGAAGGAGAGATCACTTTGTGATCCCGTTCGATCATAGTCTTGGTCTTCGGACCGGGAAGATTTACTTTTTCCATAATTACTCCTTGATGTGAGTTACAAACCTGATTTCATTTCAGCTAATGCCCGTGCGCCTAATAAACCTGCATCATCACCTAATTGTGCGGTTGTGATCACCAACCCCTCCAAATAGCGCGGATGAAAAACCCGCTTTTTCAGGCTTTCTTCAAATGGATCGAACAATAACCGTCCAACTTGCGAAACGCCGCCCCCGAAAATGACAATTGATGGATCGAAGGCATGCAGGAAAGATGCCACACCAATGCCAAGATATGCTCCGGAACGTTGATAGGCTTTGATCGCAAGTTCATCGCCTTGTTGTGCTGCTTCTGCAACGTCACGCGCTGTCATATTTGCATCGCGCTTCAAAACGGACCTTGTGCCTGCTTCCAACTCCCCAAGCACATACTTAACAATAGCGGGTCCAGATGAGAAAGACTCCAAATGTCCGTTGAAACCGCACGAGCAGGGTGGACCATCAGGATCTACGATGCTATGACCCAACTCAGCCGCGAGGCCATGATAGCCTTGCAGCAATCGGTCATCAGTGATGACTCCTGCGCCAATACCAGTACTGACCGTAATATAGAGGACGTGATGATGCCCTTTTCCGGCGCCATACCGATATTCACCCAATCCGGCAAGATTGGCGTCATTATCGAGGAAGGTTTTTACTCCAAAGTGTTTTTCAACGCTGGGGGTTAGTGGAAAATTATGCCATTCAGGGTTATTTGGGGGAGCGAGCAAGTACCCAGTATGCGGGTCGAGTGGACCTGGTGAGCCGAGTCCGATCGCCGCAACGTCGCCATCTTTTGGCCAAACATCCTCAATGACTTGGATAAGACGGTCTAAACCGCCTGGTTTCGAAGCGAGTGTGGGGATTTTTTTTTGCTTTATTGGGTGAATTTGCTCTTGCGTATAGGCAGCGGCGCGCATTTGTGTTCCGCCTATATCAACGGCAACGATTGTGGGCATATGCACGATTATACCGTAAGGATAATTAAGGCTATTGTTGTTTGACGCAACCCATTATCCCTGCTATTATGCTTTTTATGGATTATCTATTCAAGCGCCTTTGGGAAATATTGCGGGATATTCCGCGCTGGCTCCGTCCGGGTTTGGGGGTAAAACGCTGGCTTTTGTTCATGATGGTGGGTATTACGATGATCGGCTTAGGTATTGCCGTAGTTCTGATCGATATCTATCGCACAGACACTTCCGACCCAATTGTCCTGACTTTTCTTGCCTATGCTTCTCTTCGATTTTTGCCCCGCCTTTTGCGTGCCATGATCTTTGGTGGCATCGGTGTGACGTTGATCGTGTACGGTATGTATAAATTGAATCGTTCCCTTCTCCGTCCATTTCTGCAACCAGGTTCAGACGTGGTCAGTACGCTCGTTGAATTCCAACGCCGTAAACGAGGACCGCGCGTCGTAGCCATCGGTGGGGGGCATGGACTTTCAACCTTGTTACGAGGTTTGAAAACGCATACTCGAAATCTGACAGCGGTTGTGACGGTCGCAGATGATGGTGGTTCTTCCGGCAGGTTACGTGAAAGTTTTGGCATTTTGCCACCAGGCGATATCCGTAATTGTCTTGCAGCGCTTTCCAACGATGAAGCCATGCTCACTCAACTTTTTCAATATCGCTTTAGTGGCTCTCCAGATTTGGAAGGACATTCGTTTGGGAACCTTTTCATCACCGCCTTAGCAGATATTACTGGAAGCTTTGAGAGCGCGGTAGTAGAGTCGGGGCGGGTGCTTTCGGTGAACGGGCGGGTTTATCCATCCACGTTACATAATGTAAAACTTGTAGCGAGTATGGAATTGCCACACTCTTTGAATGAGGTCCGCGTAGAAGGGGAGAGCAAGATTCCGGAAATGGCTGGGCGAGTCCGCCGAGTCTGGCTTGAGCCGGATAACGCACCAGCGTTTCCTCCAGTGATCAAGGAATTACTCACAGCGGATGTGATCGTCGTTGGTCCTGGAAGTCTTTATACAAGCATATTGCCCAATCTGTTGGTGCATGACTTGTTGGACGGTCTTCATGCCAGCCGGGCGATCAAGATCTATGTCTGTAATATTGCAACCCAGTCTGGCGAGACCGACTCTTTCACATGCTATGACCATGTCCGTGCTTTGGAAGGACATGTAGGAGAGAATCTGTTCGATATTATTTTATGTAACAACAATTATGAGGGCGATGTTGGACCTTCATCTGTTTGGGTACGAGCAGATGAGAAAACGCTTTCCGATGAAAGAACCTATGCAGTCGATCTGGTCGATGATGACCACCCTTGGCGCCATGATGCAATGAAATTAGCGCAAACAATTTTAGATATCTACAACCGAAAAGCTGGTCAATAAGACTAAAAAATCAAAAGTAATCGATTACATTTATCCTAGAAATCCCAGACGTACGAAAATTCACAAATTTGCCCAAAAGAAGTACAATTCGATTTGTATGAATGACCATACCAGAGGCAACACAAGCGTGTTCCCTGAGATAAATTACATTGGAGGAATTTCCCATGGCAATCAAAGTTGGTATTAACGGATTTGGACGTATTGGACGCCAGGTTTTGAAGGCGATTCGTGACCGCTACCCCCAGGAGTTGGAAGTTGTCGCGTTTAATGACATCGGTGACATGAAGACCATGGCGCACTTGCTTAAATACGATTCGAACTACGGACGCTATAACGGCACCGTGGAAGTCGCTGAAGATGCGCTCATCATCGATGGAAAGAAGGTCAAGGTTTTCAAGGAAACCGATCCCTCTGCCATTCCGTGGGGTGACTACGGTGTGGATATTGTTGTTGAATCCACAGGTTTGTTCACCATCAAGGAAGACGGCGTAAACAAGAAGGGTAAGACCGTTAAGGGGGCTGCCAGCCACATCAAAGGCGGTGCGAAGAAAGTCATCATTTCTGCTCCTGCAGAAGGTGAAGACCTCACCATTGTGATGGGTGTCAATGAAGACAAGTATGATCCTAAGAATCATCACGTTGTTTCCAATGCATCCTGCACCACCAACTGTCTCGCACCTGCAGCAAAGGTTGTGCATGATAACTTCACCATCAAACGTGGTTTCATGACCACGGTCCACGCATACACCAATGATCAAAAGATCCTCGACATGCCCCATTCTGATCTCCGCCGTGCCCGCGCTGCCGCAATGAGCATTATCCCCACCACGACCGGCGCTGCGAAAGCAATCTCTTTGGTCATCCCAGATCTCAAGGGTAAGTTCGATGGTTATGCTTTGCGTGTTCCTACCTCCACGGTGTCCATCGTGGACTTCACTGCAGAACTTGAAAAAGAAACCACTACCGAAGATCTGCGCAACCTCTTCCGCGAAGCCGCCAAACAGCCGCGCTTCAAGGGTGTGTTGCAGGCAGTCGATGAACCCCTCGTCAGTATTGACTACAAGGGTGATCCTCACTCCTCCTCTGTAGACCTTCAGTTCACAATGGTGCTTGGTAAAGAGAAGAGCAACTTCGTCAAAGTGGTTACCTGGTACGATAATGAATGGGGTTACTCCTGCCGCACTGCTGACCTCGCAGCATTGATGGCGAAGAGCCTTTAGTCAGTTAGTTGATAAATTGGTAGATTGGGAAACCGGTCTACCAATTTTTCTAATTTACCCTTCTACAAATAGACTGAGAATGATATGAACAAGAAAACTGTAAAAGACATCAACCTCAAAGGCAAACGCGTCCTCATGCGCGTAGACTTCAATGTACCCATGGCAGACGGCAAAGTGACTGATGACAAGCGCATTAAAGCTGCATTGCCAACCATTCAATATGTTCTGGAACAAGGAGCCTCGCTCCTTTTGATGAGCCACCTTGGACGCCCCAAGGGCGGCGCAGACCCGGAATTTAGCCTGCGTGCTGCTTCTGAAACTTTGGCTTCGCTGTTAGCGCGTCCTGTGACCATGGCACCCGATTGTGTCGGACCTGAAGTTGAGGCGATTTCCAAGTCTCTTAAACCTGGTGACGTGGTGATGCTCGAAAATACTCGTTTCCACAAAGGTGAAGAGAAGAACGATCTCGACCTCGCCAAACAAATGGCTGCGCTTGGGGATGTGTATGTCAATGATGCCTTTGGTTCTGCTCACCGTGCACATTCATCGACTGAAGGGATTGCACGCTTTCTGCCCGCGGTCTCTGGCTTCTTGATGGAACAGGAATTGGAATACCTCGGTAAAGCTGTTGCGAACCCTGAACATCCTTACATCGCCATTCTAGGTGGTGCAAAGATCAGTGACAAGATTCTCGTTGTTGAAACCCTCGCCGCAAAATGCGATAAGCTTATCATTGGTGGTGGTATGGCGAATACCTTCCTTGCAGCAAAGGGATTGAACATGCAAGATAGTCTCGTCGAAGCAGAAGCACTCGAGACCGCCAAGACCTTGCTTGGCAAGTTAGGTGACAAGCTCGTACTACCGGTAGATGCAATCATCGCAGATAAATTTGATGCCGAAGCCAACACCCAAACCGTGGACGTGGAAAAGATCCCTGCGGGCTGGCGTATGTTGGATGTAGGACCAAAAACCGTCAGCTTGTACAAAGCTACATTAGATGGCGCCAAGCTCATCGTCTGGAATGGACCTGTAGGCGTCTTTGAAATGCCCAAGTTCGCTGAAGGTACATTCGCCCTGGCGAAATTAATGGCAGAATCCAAAGCAGTCACTGTGATTGGTGGCGGTGATTCTGCAAGTGCCGTCAAGAAAGCTGGAGTTGCCAAGCAGATGACACACGTCTCTACTGGCGGCGGGGCTTCGCTCGAATTCCTTGAAGGCAAAGAACTCCCAGGTGTAGCTGCGCTGCTCGATAAATAATTAGACACAATAAAAATCAGGACGATGGAAAACAGCGTCCTGATTTTTATTTTTGGAGGATTGATGCGAAGACCTATTTGGTATGTTGGGTTATCAATACTTTTCTTTGGGTGTGGTGTTCAACCGAAATTAGATGCTGCTCAAACCTTGACGCCAGAATTGGAAGTTGAAGGCATTCCTCCAGTTATTGATTCGGAGTTTCGCTCGAACCCCAATTCACCACTGGGAATCAACTTAAGTGAAATCGTTGATTATTCAGATGAAGATCCATTTTTGGATTATATAAAAACATCTCGGGTCTGGTTTGGGCAAACAGACACAGAATTTGACACACAAGAATCGGACCAGATCGACTTGGACGAAAATGGTTGGGTGCGTTCTTTGCTGCCCCTCACACCTTCGGCTAGATTTACCAGAGTGGCGACGATCATGATGGTTTCAGGTGAAGTGCACAATAACTATGCTGGTGAGTATGTTGTTCTATATGAAGGCAAAGGTCAATTGGGGTATGGTGGAGCTTCGATTCTAGAGTCTGCCCCTGGGCGAGATCTCATCTCAGTGACTGATCCCGCTGGCTATTTGCAGGTTCAAATTCTTAAGACTGACCCACAAGATTATCTAAGAAATATTCACGTCGTCAAAAAGCAGTATGAGCAAGAATTTGCCGATGGCGCGATCTTCAATCCTGTTTGGCTTGAAAAATTACAACCGTTCCGCACCATCCGTTTTATGGATTGGATGCGGACGAATGGCAGTCAACAATCGGATTTCTCGCTTCGTACTCAACCTCAGACGGCTCGTTACACGACCGAGCTTGGTGCGCCACTGGAAGTTATGATCGCCCTTTCCAATCAACTTCATGCTGAGCCCTGGTTTAACATGCCTGCACCAGCGAATGATGACTTTATTCGTTTGTTTGCCCAAACTGTCCGTGCTTCACTTGACCCTTCTTTAAGGGTGTATGTTGAGTATTCCAACGAAGTCTGGAATACTGGCGCACCTTTCCACCCTCAGGGAAGTTACATCGATCAGCAGGCAGCGGCTGAATTTGGTGATGGGGCTTTACAAGACTTTTTCACGGCTCGTCTTAATTGGCATGGCAAAAGAACAGCAGAAATGTGTCGGATTTGGAAGTCAGTTTTTAGTGGGGAGGAGAATCGAGTGATCTGTGTTTTAGGCGCACAGGCAGCCAATACCTACACTGCTGAACAGGCTTTGGATTGTCCCTTATGGGTAGCGGACAAAGATAATCCGAATCAAGACCAACGTCGCTGTCAGGAATATGGCATAGATGCTGTTGCGATCGCCCCTTATTTTGGCAGTTATATTGGCGACTTCACCTGGCAGGAACAAACACAGACATGGAATATTGATCAACTTTTTGAAGAAATCATAAATGGAGGTCTGATACAAGATCCTGTTCCAGACGATTTTAACGCCCCCCATCCACAAGGCGCTTTGGTAGAAGCTCGCTCTTTTATGCGAGAATATCATGACCATGCAGTTCAGTATGGATATCATTTGTTGGCATACGAAGGTGGACAACATTTGGCAGGAATTGGATCTGCTCAAAATAATCAGAATTTGACCGCCTTATTTTCAGAAGCAAATCGTGATGCCCGAATGAACGAAATCTATCTCCAATATCTGAAAGATTGGCAAATGGAAGCATTTGGAGAAACGTTTGTCTTATATTATTTTGCGGGCCGTTATAGCCAATTTGGAAATTGGGGACTGATGGAGTATATCGAACAAGAGAATTCTCCAAAATACAGAGCCGTTACAGAGTTTGTGCAATCAACTAATTGTTGGTGGGATGATTGTCGTGTGAAGTAAAACTTCATTTTGCAGTAGTACAAAAGGAGCAGAGGATTTTGATATCCCTCTGCTCTTTTTGTTTGTATAATACGAACAGTCAATCAAACGAGGAGAATTTAAAAATGGAAACAAACCCTGTTCCCCAAGCGGAACCCCCTAAGAGCAATCGTAATGTCATCATTGGTGTTGTTGTTGCTCTCGTTTTATGTTGTTGTTGTGTTGTAACTGGGGTGGGAGGTTATTACAGCTATCAGGCATATGTCACTGCTCAACAAGCAGTGGAAGACTTTGATAATTTCCCGATTCCCACGGATGTGCCATTTGTGCCTGGCGACCCGAATGCCACCCCTGGTTCACCAAATTTCGATACAAGTGGTGAAGTTCCTGAAGGCGGTTTAGCCGATCAAGAGACTCGCGTATTTGCCTGGGCATCAGTACAGTTGATCGGTATTATGTCGGGATGCAACACCCCCACTGTTGAAGGAACCACCATTACCGTGAGCCAGGATCCCGATGTAAGTGGTGTCTGGCGCGAGGATTGGAATGTGAATTGTGGAGATGGAACCTCAAAGACCTTCCCGGTTAAATTCACTCCTGAAAATGGAATCGTGAATGTGGAAGTGGAATTCCAGCCGTAAAAAGAATACAAAGGCGGATGAGCATATGCTCATCCGCCTTTTTGTTGCATGGCAACTTACGAGCAAATTTACAACCCTATAACCTAAGCTCGTGCGGCTCGGCTATAATAGGGAAAATTAATTTGCGGAGAAGATTTTATGTCTTTCAAGCCGGGTGAAAATGTTGGCCCATACCAGATCATTGAACAATTGGGGCAGGGGGGGATGGCTTCGGTTTACAAAGCTTATCATGCTGCTCTTGATCGATATGTGGCACTGAAAGTTTTACATCAAGCATTTAATGAAGACTCAACTTTCATCAGCCGGTTTCAACGAGAAGCTCGGGTGGTGGCAAGGTTGGAGCATTCCAATATTGTCCCTGTTTACGACTATGCGGAACATGAGGGGCGTCCGTATTTGGTCATGAAGTTCATTGAAGGGGATACTCTCAAAGCAAGATTGAATCAAGGTCCGCTTACAGCTGCTGAGATCGAGCAGGTTGTGGATTCGGTCGGTTCTGCTTTGGCATACGCGCATCGACAGGGTGTATTACATCGTGATATCAAGCCCTCAAATGTTTTATTATCCACCGATCATGTCATGTATCTGGCAGATTTTGGTCTTGCGCGTATTGCACAAGATGGTGAATCTACGCTTTCAGCTGATTCCATCATGGGTACGCCGCAATACATCTCGCCAGAGCAAGCCATGGGGAAAAAGGATCTTGATAATAAGACCGATATTTATTCTCTTGGGGTCATGTTGTACGAAATGGTGGTTGGGCGTGTGCCATTTACAGCGGATACGCCCTTCTCGATCATTCATGATCATATTTATTCACCGTTGCCATTACCTCGTTCCATTAATTCGAATGTCCCGGAACCGGTGGAACGGGTCTTATTGAAAGCGCTTGCCAAGGACCGTATTGACCGGTTTTCATCGGTCGAAGAACTTGTTCATGCTTTCAAGCAGGCGTGGATCGAGTCCGGAGTGCCAATGCAGGGCACATCCATCAAGATGCGTCCACCAAGTTTGAAAGAGCCAACAGGGGCGCAAAAGACAGTTGCTCCAGGTGCAAAAACTGAGATCGCAAAGGGATCAGCTCCAAAACGAAAATCTTCATCGCTTTGGGTTGGAATTGGGTTGTTTATCCTTCTTCTTTGTGCTGCAGGAATATTTATCACTCGGAATAATTTGATTCGAAGAATGTTAGTTGGGGAACGACCAACGACTGTAGCTGTAGCATCGGTAACCCCAACACAGGTCGTTGAAGCTACGATAGAAGTGACTGCTACATTACCTTCTGTTGTAGAAGTGCCTGAAGTGGCTGCTGCTCGCGAAGCCGTTCAGAAAGATCCGGGAGACCCCATTGCCCATTTGCAACTTTCTCTTGCCATGTGGGATGATGGACAGAAGAATCCAGCGTATGAAGCATTGGCGCAAGCTGCAAACCTTGCTGGTACCGACAAGGAATTTTTTATGAAAGCAACGCAGGAATTCCAGACTCGTGAAGCTTGGGTTCCAACAGCCGGAATGTACTTGCGATTAATAGGGTTGGGACAAAAAGAGAATTTATCTCCAGAAATACAAAATGGACTGCATGAATCGGTCTATAAGGCTGCAATGGAAAAAGAAATGCCATTGTATGTGTTTTTTGAACGCATCGATTCATTTGACCTGCCACTTGGATATATTGCCCGCGGAAGATACGCCCTTTATAACGGTTCTGTTGAAGATGCAAAACTTCAACTTGCCAACGCCGAAGGAATTAGATCAGATATGTATGAAGCTTTCCTCCTGAAGGCGGAGATCGAAATGCAAGTTGGCAGCCGTGAAACTGCAAAAAATATTTTGTTGTCGGTCTCTTCAGACCTTGGCGCCCCTTTGTGGGTTAGAGAGATGGCAACCGAATTGCTAAAAAATATTCAATAGGAGCATGCATCGATGAGAAGACCATTTGTTGCTGGAAATTGGAAAATGAACAAAAATATCGCAGAGACGCGTGAATTACTTTCTGCACTCTCTAGCGGGCTGAATGCGATCAATGGCGTGGAGAGGGTGGTGTGCCCGCCTTTCACTTCTTTGATGGTTGCAGCAGAAATGCTTGCTGGGACGGAGATCGGTCTCGGAGCCCAAAATCTTCATTGGGAAGAGAAGGGCGCATTTACCGGTGAAATCGCATCGGGAATGTTGAAAGAGTTGTGTGGTTATGTCATTATAGGACACTCAGAACGCCGAACATATTTTGGCGAAACGAATGAATCCGTGAACAAAAAATTGCTGGCTGCACAAAAAGCAGGTCTAATCCCGATCGTATGTGTGGGGGAGACATTGGCTCAATATGAAGCCGGTGAAACCCAGCAAGTTGTCGCTTCACAAACTCGTGAAGGGCTAAAGGGGGTGACTCCTGAATTTGCAGCGCAAATCGTGGTTGCGTATGAACCAGTGTGGGCGATCGGTACTGGAAAAGCTTCCAGTGCGCAGAATGCCCAAACCGTTCATGGAGAGATGATACGTCCGGTGTTGACTGAAATCTTTGGTGCAGATACGGCTCAAGCCATCCGCATTCTGTATGGCGGTTCTGTTACTGCTGCCAACGCCGAAGAATTCTTCTTCCAAACTGATATTGACGGCGCTTTGGTGGGCGGTGCAAGCTTGAAATCGGAGGAGTTTATCTCCATTGCAAAGGCAGCTGTGAAATAAACCGTGCAGTTCACAGGATTACTTTGGTTTGCATTAATGCTAGTGCCGCTGGTGTATCTCCAGCGGCTTTTGCATCGTGAGATTCAGATCATCTTTTATCTCATCACCCGTAATAAGCCTTTGACCATTGCGCTGTTCTCGATGCTTTTCTTTCCGGGTGTATTTCTGCACGAATTAAGTCATTTTCTAATGGCTAAGGTATTAGGTGTTCGTACAGGAAAATTTTCGCTGATTCCGCAATCGTTAGACACTGGATATTTACAACTTGGTTACGTAGAAACCGAACAAACAGACATTCTGCGTGACTCTTTGATCGGTCTGGCACCTATCATTGCAGGGACATTGTGTGTAGCATATGCGGGTGTTGAACAAATGCGGTTGGATGCTCTTTGGCATGTGTTGAGCAATGGGCAAACAGAACTGTTCTGGTTGGGATTGAAATTGCTGCCGACAGTTCCAGATTTTTTTGTCTGGTTTTACCTAACATTTGCTGTTTCCAGCACTATGCTGCCTTCAGAGTCAGACCGTCATGCCTGGCTGCCGCTTGGGATCTGGATTGCAGGCTTATTGGTCATTTCGATTATCGCTGGAGCCGGTACCTGGATGCTGCAAAATCTCGCCCCTATATTTGACCCATTGTTACGGTCGGTTGCGTTGTTGTTCGCACTTAGTAATATAGTTCATCTCGTTCTACTCATTCCCTTCTTTGGGATAAGACAGGCAATTGCATATTTCTTGGAAGTCGAAGTCGATTAACTCGGTTTAAGGAAGATCGTCCGATTTTGCTTTGGGTTGAATATCGCTACGACATCTCTGCCTTCTTTTTTGCCTGCAAGTGTCGCAGATGCGACGGCGATATCTTGGTCTTCGATGCCAGTAGAAACATCCAAATAATATTCTCCGGTTTGAGGATTAACCCAGGTTCCCAGCCAGCAATCATCTTCGTTGAGAAGTTCTACATTTCTTGAAATGAAATTTCGAAGTTCATCAACCAAGTCTACATGTGGCGGAAGGATGGACGTCCTGGCAGGGTATTTTGGAAAACACCATAGATCTTGAATGGGTAAAAACGAACAGGAAGATGGCTTGGATGCGCTGCCACCTTCCTGTATTGTCCTTCTGGCTATTTCTATTAAATAACTTTCAATAAATTGACTCATTTCAGTTCTGATTCGACCTAAGATCTGCCTATCGTTTTTTTCCAATCGCAAGCATTTTATTTCGTATGGGAAATATCATGAAGAAAATATGCACAAAGGGTAATAAAAGTTTTACCAATGCATCTGACCGAACTAATTTCTTCAAATAAAAACTATAAGGAAAAGAAAGTTCGTGGAAGCGTTTCAATTCCACAACCTCTAACCCGGCAGCTTCATACAAACCGCGAATTTCGGCGAGCGAGAGGATCTGCTTATGCCCGAATGGTTTCGCAGAATACATGGTATTCAAGAAGGTCGGGAACCTGCCGCCTGAGACCTTGTACGTGAATTCACCAAAACGATGATAGAACGCATCACGGCAAGGTGTGTCGATCAATAAGATCCCACCTGGTCTCAACATCCGTGCCGCGGCTTGCAAAGTGGCGAGCGGGTAATTAACATGCTCGATCACATCCCACAGCGTCACAATATCGAAACTTTCGTGAAATGCTTTCCAGTAACCATCTTCGATGGTGCGTTTGATAACCTCAAAACCATGCTTCGTTTTTGAGTAATAAGCGCGTGTGTCGCTCAATTCTACGCCGGTTACATTGGCACCTTCGGCTTTGAGTGTGGCGAGAAATAATCCTCCGCCGCAGCCAATGTCCAATGCCTTTTTGCCTGAAATGGACATGTGTCTTTTCACGGCTGCGATCTGATTTTCCAATCGTTCCGGGTTCGATTGCAACGAATTTTCGATATACGCGATCTCAGCATCGCTCAAGGCACTGCCATCGATTTCCGGTGAGACTTCCTCCATTGGGTCGAGATGGTCAATGAAATGAAACCCGCCTGGTGATACGAAAACATTAGCGTTGGTCAATATGTATTTGGGGGTACCACTGGTTTGGTGCTTAAGGTGATCAAGATTTTCCATGAGTAACCCTGATTTTATCAAGGATGCGCGGTACGCTGGTGGGGTAATCCATGCTTTCGTGGGAAACATCCAACCGCAGGATGTTCGACTCCGGGACCGTTTCCAGCCATTCAGCCACATACGACTCTAGCAGCTCCGCATCTTCACTGGACGCAATGTTGATCCTGTTTCTTGAAGCGAGTCGCTCACGGATGATTTCTGCATCCGCGTGCAGGTGGATGATGAGATCTGGTGGTGGCAGCAGTTGACGGGTCAGTGTATGCAGACGTTGGCACAAGTCAAATTCTGCAGCGCTGAGCCAGCCCCGAGTGTGAAAGAGGCGTGTAAATCCATAAAAATCGAGATCAAAGCCGCCATCCATCAACGCAGGTTTATCGCCGGAACGTAAATCCCGCTCCTGTTCCGCCCGCATGAGCAGGTAATCGATCTGATTAGCAAGTGCATAACGCGCATCCTCTTTAAATAATTTTTGGAAAGGACGTTCATCATGCTGTTCGTAGGCGATGGCGCATTCATATGATTTGAGCAAAGCATTCATGAGGGTTGTCTTGCCTACACCACTTGCACCAACAATGACAAATAGTTTGTTCATAAGGAGTCAAGAAAAAGAGACCCGCCGATGAAAGCGGGTCTGCGAATCTTATTGTGCCTTTCTTTCGGTTTTCTTTCTGCGAGTGAACTTTGTTGAGGTGTCTTTCATATTCTCGTCAGGGTTTCCTTGCTGGATCAAACGTTCAAGCGCGCTGTCGATCACAGTGTAGATGTATTTGGATGGGTTGATGAATTCTTCGACCCTGCCACCCAGGTTTCGCATGAGATCGACCATGTACCGGGTCAGTAAAATGTCGCGGTCTTTTGTTTCACCCACGAATTCATTGGCAACAGCAAGAAGGGTCATGTTGTCGATACCTACTCGACCGAGTGCAGAGTAGATCGCCCAACGGCTGTTTCGCTCATAAGGATTGTCGCCATCTTTTGGTTGACCAAGATGCTCGATCTGGTAGATCTCATCTACCAGAGGATGATTACGAATCTTGTAAAAGCGATCGACCCAGGCTTCGCCCGCCGGGGAGACAAATCGGCGAATGTAACTGGAATCGGGGTGAGAGAGGAATACCTTAACTTTCAATCCCGCTTCGGCACAGACTTCTGCGAAGATCATTTCGCTTCCTGCTGATAACCCAGAAAGAAATGCGCGGTCATGGGGACCAGGGTTGAATCTATCGAGACGCTTTTTGATCTCCTGCCGGATCTCATTTTCTTTTTCAGGTGGAAAGGATTTTTTATCTTTTCCAGCAAAGTCAATCATATAACCGCAAAAAATAAGAGCTCTGCCGCCTTTCCTCTTTGCACCGGGGCGCATATCCACCTGGATCACATTTCCTGCATCCCCTGTGCTGGCATATTTGATCTCATCTTTGAACATTTTGATACAGGCAGAGACGTATTCAGTTCGAATGCCCAATGCATGGATGGTCTCCAATTGCTGGAGAGAGGAACGCAAGGAGAATAGATCGCGGCGTACTGCAGTAACAGCCTTACGATACGAGCGAAGAACTTCTGTCAGGTCGGTTGAGGTAAATAGATGTAATTCAGCCAGAGAGACGAGAGTCCAGTAGTCAGTTTTTTCTTGATCTAGATTTATCTTGCTTTCCAGACAAAATTGCAGGGTTTCTTGCAGGCTGTGAAGTCTGTTTCGGATGCGGGTTATATCGGGGTCGGGAGCTTTTTTATTGTCGAATTTATCGGCGAGATGAATGGCGATCATGGAGAGTGTGAATGCATTGATGCCAGGGTAATAGTCTCGCAGGTCTACTTGAAAACCCTTCATGTAAATATTGATGGATTGGATAAGCCAATGATAGGTCTCAAATGCAAGCTTGAGACGTTTCGATTTATCGCTCACTTTGATCCAGGAATTTGTCCACATTTCCTTGTAGATGCGCCCAAGATAAGAGATCGATTTGTTATCTTCGGGGTAGTCATTCAGGATGTTTTCAAGTTTGACGATGGCTTCATTGACGCGTCCTACACGATTCAAGTGGAAGGCTTCTTCGCGGCGGAATTCCAAATTGGTTGAATTCACCTGAATGCCTTCGCGATATTGTTTAAGCGCTAGCTCGTTGCGTCCAAGCCTTGCAAGCGCGCTGCCCACTTCGGCAACTGCGTCTTCACGAATAAGCGGGTTCTTGATTTCTTCGGTCAGCAGCAAAATGTCGCCTATATGTTTATCACGCTGCGCGACCGTAACCCTGTCTTTCCAATCGTCATATTCCCGCCAGAAACCGGTTGCCAATGGGGTTTGTAGGCTTTTACGATTCGGCTCTTTGAGACCTGTGAGCAAGTTGTAAATGGGACTGTGCACCAGGTCACGGTCTGAAGCCCAGGTATCCTTGATAAGGCGGGCGA